>JAIYBS010000113.1 GCA_027488415.1 Planctomycetaceae bacterium
CGAGGCCGAGGACCGGATCGGCAAGCTCGTGTCCGAGTTCGGTGCGTCGCTCCTCGAGCGGTGCGCCGCGCAGTGCCCGGACGAGGACGCGCGCGCGGACTCGGCGCCGGACTGGTCGCTGGTCTCCGACATCCCCGAGGGCGCGGACCTGGCGCGCGAGGAGGCGCGGGCCGAGGCCGAGGCGCAGGAGGCCGAGGCGGATCCGTCCGCCGACGAGTGGAAGCGGTCGATTCGTCGAGCCGACGGTGCGCTGCCCGTCGAGCGCGAGTGGCTGCTCCGCGCGCTGCGGCTGACGGCTTCGGGCGCGGTCGACGAGGTCGCCGTCGGGGCGTTGCTCGATGCGTACGAGACGAGATGGGACGACCGAGTGATGCCCGCGAACAGCCGCGCCTACGAGCTCCGCTCGGAGCTTGAGTGGACGCCCGATGGCGTCGATGCCGCGGTCGACGGGGCGGATGCGGAGTGCCGCCGCGAGCGCGAGGCGGCGGACGCCGAGCTCCTCGATGCGTGCGTCGCGATCGTCGGTGCATCCGCGACCGATGCCGAGCTGTTCCGGTTCGCGCGCTCGCTCGGCGACGCGCGGAGCGAGGACGGCGTCGAACTGGTGGCGGGGCTTCGCGTGAACCCGGCCGAGGCGGTGCTCTCCGCCGAGCTTCCCGCGGCACAGCGTGCGGCGGCGCTTGAGGTGATCCGCGCGCGGGCCCCCGCCATGCGCGAGGCCGTGCGCGCCGTTCAGGCGTGCCATGCCCGGGTGCGCACGGCGCAGTCCTCGTGCTGGAACGGCGCCATGGAGGCCGGGTTCCGCGAGCGGATGGAGATGAACAAGGAGCGCATGCCCATCGTCGCCGGCCATGAGTCGCGCTGGCGTGACGCGCGGCGGGCGGCGCGCACGACCTTTGACGCTGCGCTGCAGGCGACCATGGCGGCCGTGGAGGCCGTGGACGCTGCGGGTGCCGCGTCGCTGCGGGCGGTCGCCGAGCGTCGCGCCTACCCGGAGCTGTTCCGGCCAGAGGAGGAGATCCGGCGGATCGCCTCGGAGCTGCTCGAGCTCGTGCCGGCCGAGGACCTCGCGCTCCGGGAGTCGATCGCCGCCGCGGCGGACGATGCGCGCGACGTGGCGGTCGCCGGGCGCCGGTCTGCCATCGCGGCGCGCCGCGGGTCCGCTGCCGCGTCCGTGGATGATCTCGCGGATCCCGCGTGGGCAGCGGCGAGCGCGAGCATCGGTGCCTCGACGTGCCGGGCGCAGGCGGCGCTCTCGCATGCCGCGGAGCGCCTCCGCGTGGTCGCGCCGCCGTCGCTCCGCGCGAAGTGCCCGGCGTGGCGCTGGTTCTGTCGGCAGAACCAGGTGAGCGCGGACGACTTTGGCGCGCGCCTAGACTCCGCGCCATGACGCCTTTCGCCAGCGAGATGCTCGGTTCCGCGGTGCTTGCGCTGCTCGGCACGTCGGTCGCGTGCAACTCGCGGCTTGCGCGGACCTCCGGCGGCGGCATGCCGTTCGCCGCGATGGCCGCCGGATGGGGCGCGGCGTTCGCGGTGGCGATGCTGGTGGTCGGCCGCACGGGCGGGCAGCTGAACCCCGCGGTGACCCTTGCGATGTGGCTCGCGGACCGAAGCTCCGGCGTGGATGCCGCGGCGCGGATCGGCGCGCAGTTCGCCGGCACGGCCGTGGGCATGGCGCTCGCATGCGTTGCGTTCCTGCCGCAGCTGTCGCGCGGGGGCGAGACGTCGGCCGCGCTCTACCGCGTGCCCGAGGTGCGCGCGCCGCTCGCGAACCTGGTGGCCTCCGCCGTCGCCTCCGGCGCCTTCGTGCTCCTCATGCTGCGCCTCGTCGCGGGCGATCCGATCCCCGGCGACGCGGAGGCTGCCGTCGAGGAGGGCACCCCGGTGGCGACGATGGTGCCGTTCGTGGTCGCGCACCTCGGCGAGGCATCGCTTCTCGCGGGACTCGGGTTCTTCGCGGTGCTGCTCGGCCTCGGAGGCTCGGGCGCTCCGGTGACGCCGACGCTCGGCATCTGCGGGCGGGTGCTGCATCTCGTGCTCCCGATTCCCGGCAAGGACCGTACCGACTGGCGCGACGCGTGGCTCTCGCTCGCGGGCCCCGCGCTCGGCGCGGTTGTCGCTTCCGCGGCGTGGCGCGTGACCACGTGACCGGAAATTGACCCCCGGCGCGCCGGGAGTCATTTCCTATCATCGAACGCATGCTGATTCCGGCGCTCGTCGCTTCGCTGTCCGCCGTACTCGCGCAGGAAGCCGGGCCGCCGTCGAAGGCGCAGCAGCCGCCCGCGGCGCCGCCGCCGATGCAGTGGTTCACGAAGCTCGGATCGCGGGCGCTCGACGTCGAGCTCCGCCTCGGCGTCGTCGACCGCGTCGTGCTCGTGCCCGACGAGGCGACCTACCTCGACGAGCTCTCGAAGTGGACCCGCAAGGACCGCTGGCCCGTCCTCTTCGAGGATGACGCGGACGCCGCCCGCTTCATCCGCGCGTTTCGTCCGTCGCAGGTCGTGCGCCGCGCGAGCGTCGGCGCGGCTCCTGCCCCTGCCGCGCTCCCTGCCGCCTGCGATGCCGTGGTCGCCCGTGCCTGGGGCGGCGATCCCGCGGCGGGCTCGGTGAAGGCGCTTCAGGCCGCGTCGCTCGTCCCGCCCGGCCTCGTGGTCGCGAGCGCGTCGGACCCCGCGTGGACCGCGGCGGTCGCCTTCGCCGCCGGACGCGGGCAGCCGCTTCTCTGGATCGACGCCGGCGCCGGGGGCGGCCCGAACGACGTGATGCCGACCGATGCGTTCCGCGCGATCGACGCCGCGGTGCGCAACGCCTTCGCGACGTCCGGGCTCTCCTACGCGGCGCTCGGCGACGACCTCGACGCGCTCACGCTCTGCCGCGCGCTGCCGGTGCGCGTCGATCTTCCGGCCCCGCCGGGTGGCCGCAATCCGCAGCTGCCGAAGGACGTGGCGCCGCTCTCGCTCACGGACAGCCTGTGCCGCAACGACGACGGCAGCCGCTATGCGTTCGCCGCGCAGGTCTTCGGCGATCGCGCACGCAGCGCCTACGTCGCGATGTGCTCGCTCTTCCTGCGCCGCGCCGACGCGTGGATGTTCGACGGCTACGCGCAGCGCCAGGGCGGCATGTTCCCCGCGTACGGCTTCGGCGACGTGTCGCCGTTCCTCTCGCAGGCGGGGTTCCGCACGCGCGCGTGGCAGGGTGCCGACGGCACGATGTCGGGGTGGCGGTCGATCCTCCCGAAGGGCGTCGACGCGGACGTGCTCCTCGTGAACTCGAGCGGCAACGCGGACTTCTTCGAGATGGAGCCGAAGTCGCTCGGCTGGTCGACCGACATCCCTGTGCTGCGCCGCCCGGTCATGCTCTCGATGGTGCACAGCTTCTCGCTGCAGGCGCCCGCGGCGACGTGGACCGTCGGAGGACGCTGGCTCGACCACGGCGCCTACGCGTACGTCGGGTCCGTGCACGAGCCGTTCCTCACGGCGTTCGTGCCGCCCGCCACCGTCGTGCAGCGGCTCGCCGCGCTGACACCGTTCCTCGTCGCCGGCCGGCAGTGGCCGGGCGACCCGATCCCGCAGGCATGGCGCGTCGCGACGCTCGGTGATCCGCTGGCGACGCTGCCGTCGCCGAAGCTGCTCGAGATGGTGCCCCCGCGCATCGCCGCTCCTGCGCCCGAGGCCGGCTGCTCCGACGTGCGCGCCGAGGCGCGCGCGGCGCTCGAGCGCACCAAGACCGCGGACGCGGCGGCCGCGCCGGCCGAGTTCCGGGCCGCGATGCGCGACCTCGCGCTTGCCGGCGACGACGCGGTCGCGGCGCAGCTCTGGAAGGTCGCGAAGGCGAAGGGCGCGGGCGCCGCCGTCGCTCGCGACGCGCTCGGGCCGCTCTTCCGCGCGGGTAGCCGCGCCGACTTCATGGACGCGTGGTCTTCGTCGACGGACCCGACCGCTGAGCAGCGCGACATGCTCTGGCAGCTCTGGGCGGTCGACCTCTCCTCGCTCCGCGACCGCTCGGCGATCGCGGCCCTCAAGGCGGCGGTTCGTGCGCCGCGGCTCGACATGGATGCGTCGGCGCTCTTTCCGGCGGTTCGTTCGTCGGAGGGCGCGGACGCCGCCGGGGCGTGGATCAACTCGCTGATCGACCGCGCGCCCGACG
>JAIYBS010000296.1 GCA_027488415.1 Planctomycetaceae bacterium
CCGCGCGCCCGTGCGCTCGTCCCTGCCTCGGCGTGCGCAGGGGCAGCCCTGCTCGTCTCGGCGGATGCCTTCCGGCAGTGGATCGACGTCGGCGGCGGTCGGTTGCCGCTCGGCGCGGTCACGGCCGTGCTCGGCGGCGCGGCATTCCTGTTCCTGCTTCGCCGCACGGCAGGCGGGTGGGCGCGATGAACAACCTCCTCGAGTTTCGTTCGCCCGAGGTCTCGCGCGGCGCGTTCCTGTTCGCGCCCGGCCATGTCACGCTGACCCCGGGGCGCGTTGCGGTGCTGCTCGGCCCGAACGGCGGTGGCAAGTCGACCGCGCTCCGCATGGCTGCGGGCCTGCTGCCCCCGCTTCGCGGGGACGGCCTGCGGGGGGGCGAGCCGGTCGCGGCGATGTCCGCACGGGCGAGGGCGGGCCGCGTTTCGCTGGTGGTCCAGCGGCCGGAGGTCGGCGCGCCGCTCACGGTGCTCGAGGTCGTCCGTCTCGGGCGAGTGGCGCTGCCGTCGACCGAGGGTGCGGCCGAGCGATCGCTCGCGCGTGTCGGCCTCGCGGAGCTCGCGCACCGGCCGTACCACTCGCTGAGCGGCGGTCAGCAGCAGCGCGTGTCCGTTGCGCGCGCGCTTGCGCAGCACGCTGCGGGCGGGGTGCTCCTGCTCGACGAGGCCTTCGCCGCGATCGATCCGCCGGAGGCCGCGTCGCTGGTGCGCGAGATCCGGGCGGAGGCCTCCCGCGGCGCGACGGTCCTGGCCGCGACGCACGACCTGGCGGTCGCATCCGCGTTGGCCGATGACGCGTGGTGCCTCGTCGACGGCCGGACCCGGGCGTTCGGTGCTGCCGGCGAGGTGCTCGCGCCCGAGACGCTCTCGTCGCTGCTCGGCATCTCGGTTCGGGAGGCGAGCGGGTACCGAGGCAAGATCGCGGTGGCCGACTTCGCGGCTATGCTCCCGGGAGCGGAGCACTCGTGAAGTCCGAACTGATCATCTTCCTGCTGATCGTCCTGGGCAACGGCGCAGTGGCGCTCTGGAAGAAGTGGAAGGAGCGTCAGGCCGCGCAGCCCGCCCCGCAGGCGCCGGCAGCGCGAGTTCCTCCTCCGGCGCCGCGTGTTCGGGAGCGCCCGGACCGGCGTGCCGAGGTGGAGCGGCTCCGTGAACGAGCGCGTGCGAAGGCGCGCGCTGCCGCTCCGGCGCCTGCGCCGCTTCCGAGGGTTGTCACCCAGGTCGCCGTGGCGCCGCCGGCCGTTCCGGTCCGTGCCCGGCCGGTCGCCAGCGTTCCCGCGGCTCCGCTGCCGGTCCTCGGGCTCGACCGGCGTTCCTTGCGGCAGGCGATGCTTCTCCACGAGATCCTCGGACCGCCCCGGTCCGTGCGTCCGCACGGGTGAATCCGGGCTCGGGCGATCCGTTCGGGGGCGATCCACCCACGATCCGCCGTGATCGCGCTATGATCTCGCCCCCATGATCGACATCCGCAAGCTGAAGGAACTCGTCCGCCTGATGACCGCGAGCGACCTCACTGAGCTCGATCTTCGCGACAAGGACGAGCAGGTGACCATCCGCCGCGCCAGCCCGCAGGTGGCGCCGCAGGTCATTCATGCGGCACCCGTCATCCATCAGGCACCGGTTGCCGCCCCGGCGGCAGCACCCGCGCCGTCGGCTGCGCCCGCGGCGGCCGCTGCCGCGCCGGCCGCCGACGAGGGCCTCGTCGCCATCGAGAGCCCGATGGTCGGCACCTACTACGCATCGCCGAGCCCCGACAAGCCGCCGTTCGTCTCCGTCGGCGGGCAGGTCGGCCCCAACTCGGTGGTGTGCCTCGTCGAGGCCATGAAGATCTTCAACGAGATCAAGGCCGAGCGCTCGGGCACCATCGTCAAGGTCCTCGTGCAGAGCGGGCAGGCGGTCGAGTTCGGCCAGCCGCTCTTCATGATCAAGCCCAGCTGACGCGCAAGGAATCCCCGACATGTTCAAGCGCGTCCTCATCGCCAACCGCGGCGAAATCGCCCTCCGCATCATCCGCGCATGCCGCGAGCTCGGTGCGGAGACGGTCTGCGTCTACTCGTCCGCCGACAAGGGAGGCCCCTGGCTCGAGCAGGCCGACCGGGCGATCTGCATCGGTCCCGGCCCCTCGAAGGAGAGCTACCTCAAGATCGAGCGGCTCATCGCCGCCGCCGAGGTGAGCCACGCCGACGCGATCCACCCGGGCTACGGGTTTCTCAGCGAGAACTCGCACTTCGCCGAGGTGTGCCGCGCGTCGGGCTTCGAGTTCATCGGCCCGAGCCCGGAGGCGATGCACGCCCTCGGCGACAAGGTCAACTGCAAGAAGCTCGCGCGCAAGACGGGCACGCCCGTGTTCCCGGGCACCGAGGACGCGATCGAGGACATCGAGGAGGCCGTCAAGGTCGCCGCCGAGATCAAGTACCCGGTGATCGTGAAGGCGCGCGCCGGCGGCGGAGGCCGCGGCATGCGCATCGCGCGCAACGAGGCCGAGCTTCGCGCCGGCATCGAGAGCGCCCGCCAGGAGGCCGCCGCCGCGTTCGGCGACGGCGGCGTGTACGTCGAGAAGTTCCTCGAGAACGCCCGCCACTTCGAGGTGCAGACCATCGGCGACAAGCACGGCAAC
>JAIYBS010000131.1 GCA_027488415.1 Planctomycetaceae bacterium
AGCCATGGACGAAGCGAACGCACCAACCCCGTACGCAGGCCGGCGCATCATGCTCCTCACGCAGCACGGCAAGGAGCGCGTTCTCGCGCCGATCGCGGAGCGCTCGCTCGGCGCGAGGCTCGAGGTGGTCACCGGCTTCGACACCGACTCGCTCGGCACGTTCACGCGCGACGTCGACCGGTCCGGAACGCAGCTCGACGCCGCGCGCGCGAAGGCCCGGATCGCCATCGAGCGATCGGGGGTGCCCGTCGGTCTCGGCAGCGAGGGGTCCTTCGGCGCCGGGCCGTTCGGTTTCGGCGGCTGGAACCTCGAGATCGTCGTACTGCTCGACGCCGAACGCGACATCGAGATCGTTGGATCCGCGCAGGGCCCCGGCGTCCACCTGCACGGCATCGTCCGCAGCCTCGAGGAACTCCGCGAGATGGCCGGCCGGGCGGGGTTCCCCGATCACGGCCTGGTGCTGCGTCCGGGCGGCCACGACGATCCGCGCATCCGCAAGGGGATCCGGTCGATCGCCGAGCTCGAGGCGGCATTCGAGGACGCGGCGCGCATCTCGCCCGACGGATCCGTCTCCGTGGAGAACGACCTGCGGGCGCATCAGCACCCCACGCGGATGTCGATGATCGAGCGTGCGGGCCACGACCTGGCTGCGCGCGTTGCGTCTCCGTGCCCGGGCTGCGGCACCCCCGGCTTCGGACTGTTCAGGTGCCGCACGGGCCTGCCGTGCGCCGCATGCGGAACGCCGACGGGGGAGGTCTCCGCCGAGGTCCATGCCTGCGTGAAGTGCGCGTTCCGCGAGGATCGCCCGATCGCCGGCAGACTGCGCGCGGACCCTGGCTCGTGCCCCGCCTGCAACCCCTGACCAGGTGCGCGATGGGCGGCGCCTACCGCGCCGGCGCCGGTTCGGCCTTCGCGAACGCCTTGCGATAGAACTCCCAGGTCGCCTCGCCGAGCGCGTCGAGCGTCTTCGACGGATCGTGCTCGACGCCCGCGAGCGGCGACCACTCGTGCGGGATCTTGAGCGCGTCGAGGTGGTCGTGGAACTCCTTGTTGAGGGCGAACGTCCCGTCGCGGTCGCCGACCGCGATGCGCACCAGCGATCCCTTCGCGATCGTTCCGGCGTTCGCCTTGGCGAGCTCCCACGGGCTGACCTCGCGGAAGTGCTCGCGGCTGCCGTACACGCGCTCGAGCAGCCCGTCGCGCGAGCGCGGGTTCGCGCGCGGCGTGCGCTCGAAGTCCGGGTCGAGCGGACCCGCGCCGAGCATGGACACCCCTCGGAAGGTCTCCGGGAACTTGAAGCCGAGCCTTGCCGCGCCGTACCCGCCCATGCTGAACCCGTCGAGCAGGCGACCCTCGGGCGCGGCGACCGTGCGCAGCGTGGCGTCGACGTGCGGCACGAGGTCGCGCACGATCATCGACTCCACCGGCGCGCGCCCGTCCGCCCAGTCGACGTACATGCCCTGGGGAAGCCCGTTCACGAAGACGACGAGGAAGGGCGGGACCTTGCCCGCCTCGATCGCCGCGTCGAAGCGCTTCGCGAGCTCGGGGATGCCTTCCTGCCCGCCGCCCGAGCCATGCAGCCAGTAGACGACCGGGAATCGCCGCGCCCCGTCGCGCCCGTACTCCGCGGGCGTGTACAGGTGGTAGCTGACCTTGCCCTTCACGGACGCGCTGTCGAACGTGTGGAAGGTGACTCGCGGCGCGCTGACGGCAGGCGTGACCCAGGGGAGGGTGGCATCGGGCTGCTTCCGTTCGGCAGTCGGGATGCCGTCCGAGATGAGCCGCGACTCCATTCCCGTCTCGATCGCCGGGAAGGCAAGCGGTGCCGCGCCCGCGGCCTTCAGCAGCTCTTGGATCATCGCCTCGTCGCTGAAGCGGCGCTTGCCCCCGTTGAGCGGCGCGAACCGAACCGCCACCAGCTTCGCAGACGGGATCACGTAGAGCCGCTGGTTCCCGAGTCCGGCAGCCATTCGCACGGCAGGCAGCTTGTCGTCGCCGCCGCGCGGGCCGAGCCACCAGGTCAGTCCGTATCGATCGTTTCGCGCGGAAGGCTCGAAGCACTTCGCGAGGAGCTCGGGCTTGAGCAACTGCCGCATGCTTCCGTCGTCCGCACGCACCGCGCCGTTCAACCGCACGAACTCGCCGAACTTCGCCCATTCGGCGGCGGACGCCGATCCACCTCCTGGCAGGTTCGGGTGTCCCTCGCGGTCGCGGCCGATCCGCGCGACCTTCATGCCGATCGGCTCGAGGAGGTTTGCCTCGTACCACTCCCAGGCGGTTGCCGGCTTCGCGCCACGTGCGGCAAGACGCCGCTCGAGGAACGCGCCGAACGCGTGGAAGTGGTTTCCGCCGTACTCGAACTTCGAGCCCGGATCGTTCTTCGCCGGTGCGTCGATCCCCTGCTTGAAGAAGTCCTCGGTGCGGTTGAGACCGGCGCGCAGCAGGTCACGGCGCGATCCCGTCGCGACCGCCCGGATGCGCTGGCGGTCCTCCGCGCTGTCGGGCTCCAGCCCGCTGGAGAGGTTCAGGAGCTGCCGCACCGTGATCTCGCGCTTGCGCGCGTCGTCCTTCCATTCCGTGAGCGTGTCGCTCACGCGCTCGTCGAGCGAGATCAGCCCCTGCTGCACCGCGAGCATCGCGGCGACGCCCGTGAAGCTCTTGGTGCCGCTCGCGAGCGGGTGCGCGCGCTTCGAGTCCCAGCCGTCGACGGCGTCCTCGAAGACGACCTTTCCGTCCTGCATCACGAGCAGCACCTCGCCGCCGTGCTCGCGTGAGTACTCGGCGGCGGAAGCCCAGGCCGACGGCGCGGCCGCGGCAGGCGGCTGCGGTGACTGCGCGTGAGCTTGCGCGCCCAGTGCCGCAGCGGCAAGCGCCGAACCAAGCACTGCGGCGGCGAGACGATGAATTGCCCGTGTGTGCGGATCGTGCCTGAGGTGTCCCATCAGCGGCAGAACGGCGGTGCCGGCCGACGATTGCTCAGGAACCTCGGCGTCGAAGCCCAGTTACGATGAGTCCATGGCCAAGAAGACAAGCCGTACCACGGTCAAGAAGGCGCCCGCCCGCACCCGGAAGCCGGCGACGAAGCCCGCGACGAAGCCCGCGACCACCGATGCCTATTTCAAGGCCCTCCCACCCGAGCGCCGCGCCGTCATGCAGGAGCTTCGTGCCGCGATCGCCAAGGCCCTTCCGAAGGGGTTCGAGGAAGTGATGTCCTACGGCATGCCCGGCTGGGTCGTCCCGCTCTCCACGTATCCGGCGGGCTACCACTGCACGCCCGGCTCGCCGCTCCCGTTCCTCGGGCTCGCGTCGCAGAAGTCGCACATCGCGTTCTATCACATGGGCATCTACGCGGATCCGAAGCTCCTCACGTGGTTCACCGCCGAGGCCGCGAAGCGCCTCCCGAAGAAGCTCGACATGGGAAAGAGCTGCGTGCGCTTCAAGAAGCCGGAAGACGTCTGCGTCCCGCTGATCGCGGACCTCTGCAGGCGGATGACCCCCGCGCAGTGGATCAAGCTGTACGAGTCGGCGTTCCGCAAGGGGAAGTGACCGCTGCTGGCGCTCGGGTGGCGCGCCGCGGACGACCGACAGCCGCCGGATCATCCGTGGTCAGCCCTTCGCCCGCTCCGCCGCTCGCTTCAGGCCACGCAGCATCCCCGTGAACACGATCCCGTGGAGCGGCAGCACCGCGTACCAGTAGAGGATCCCGAGCAGTCCGCGCGGCCGGAACCGGGCCGTCAGGGTCAGCGCGCTGCCGCTCTGCTCGGGTTCGACCTCCACCTTCAGCGTCGCGATCCCGGGAAGCTTCATCTCCGCCCGAAGCTCGAAGCACCTCCCGGGCTGAACGTCGATGACGCGCCAGAAGTCGAGTGCATCGCCCACCTCAAGGTGCTGTCGATCACGCCGACCGCGCCGCAGGCCGGGACCGCCAGCGAGCTTGTCCATCAGCCCGCGGAGCCGCCACAGCCAGTTGCCGCCGTACCAGCCGTTGTCGCCGCCGATGGCCGAGGCCGTCGCGAACACCGCCGCGGGCGGCGCGTCCACGTGCATCCGGCGACGGTCGACGAAGACGGTCCCGCCCGCCCAGTCCGGGTCGCCGGGAATGGCACCCGCGTCCGACCACGCGGTCTCCACGTCGTCGTCCGCGCGACGGCCGAGCGCGGCGTCGATCGCCTCGCGCATCGTGAGCAGTCGCTGCGGCATGAGCCGGGCCGCATCGTCGTTTCGGCACACCGTCTCGTTGCGGAGTCCCTCGGCGAGCGGCCTCGCGATGGTGTGCGGCACCGGCGTGACCAGGTGGATCCAGAGCGAGCTGAGTCGGGGCGTGAGCACGGGCACCGGGATCACCGCGCGCCGCGGCAGCCCGCGTGCCGCGGCCATGATGCGCATCAGCTGCAGGTACGAGAGCACCTCGGGTCCGCCGATGTCCAGCGTGCGGCCGATCGTCTCCGGGACGTCCAGGCAGGTGACCAGGTCGTGCAGCACGTTCCGGACCGCGATCGGCTGCGAGCGCGTGGTCACCCACCGCGGCGTGATCATGACGGGCAGGTGCTCGACGAGGTAGCGAAGGATCTCGAACGACGCCGAGCCGGAGCCGATGATCATCGCGGCGCGAAACACCGTGACGGGGACGCCCGTGGCGCGCAGTGCGACCTCCACCTCCCGGCGCGACGCGAGGTGCGCGCTCAGGCTCGGCCCGAGCTCCCCGAGCCCGCCGAGGTAGATGATCCGCCCGACCCTCGCCTCGCGCGCCGCCGTCGCGAAGCTGCGCGCGAGCGCGAGGTCCGCCTCGCGGTACGCGTCGCCCTTCACGATCATCGAGTGAACGAGGTAGTACGCGGCCTCGGCGCCGGACATGGCCGCCGCCACCGCGGCCGGGCTGGACAGGTCGACCTTCCGGACCTCGACCCGCGGGTCCCGCCGCCACGCACGCGCGTCGAGCTTTCGCGGCTCCCGCACCAGGCACCGCACGTGGAACCCCGCCTCGAGCAGGCGCGGCACGAGCCGCCCGCCGATGTAGCCCGTGGCGCCGGTCACGACGACGGTGCGATGCGAGGGCGCGGGGGGCAGGGCGGTCACCTTTGGTAGTTCGCCACGGATGGAAATGGGATGCACGCTCGACGGCAGCTCCTGCGCCGATTGGCAGGCGAGGCCAGAAAGGCGTGGAAGTGGACGCGG
>JAIYBS010000350.1 GCA_027488415.1 Planctomycetaceae bacterium
CGAGACCAGCCAGCGGCCGTCGGCGCTCGGCACCGTCCACCATCCGTCGGCGCCCTTCGCCGCCGCCGGGAACTGGGCCCGCGTGTCGGCGGCGCCCTCGGCGCTCGGCACCGAACCCTGCGCCGGGACGGGCCCGGTCGCCTGCGGATCCTTTGGGCGCACGTACGCGCGGCCGATCCCGAAGCTCGAGGCCCACGCGGCGTCGCCGTCGAAGCTCTGGATGCGGTGGTTGCCGTGGTCGGCGACGAACGCGCGCTTGGTGGCCGGGCACCAGGCGATGCCGGCCGGCTCCCAGAGCTCCGCGGGCTTGATGCCGTTGCCGCCGCCGCGGCCCACGAGCCTGGGCTCGTTGCCCGAGACGTCGAACGCGACGATCGCGTCGCCGCCGGCATCGGTCACGAGGAGGCGAGGCGCGTCGCCCGCGCCGCCCGGCACGCGCTCGATGCCGTAGGGGCGCTTCAGCCCGTCGAGCGGCACGGTGCCGCGCAGGGTGCCGCCCGCGATCGCGTAGCGCTTGATCGAGCGGTCGGCCGTATCGACGGTCCACGCCTCGTCGCCGACGACGGCGAACTGCGTCGGGAGGACGAGCTTGCGATCGGCGCCGTTACAGGCGAAGCCCGCGACCGGCGCGAAGTCGGCGTCGAGCTCGATGAATCGCGGTCCGCAGGCGTCGAGCATCAGGAAGCCGCCCGCGGGGAGCGGACGCACGTCGATCGGCAGGACGCGCGGCGCGCCGTCCACGTTGCGCTCCACGACGAAGCGCTCGATCGGCTCCATCGGGACCTCGCGCACGAGCCGACCCATGAACGGGTCGTAGTGCGGCGCCGTGCCGTCGCGCACCAGCGCGAAGCTGACGATCCGGCGGCGCAGGGGGTCGAACGCGTGGATCCGGTTGCGCGCCTCGTCGACGCAGAGCGTCGAGACCTGGCCGAGCAGGCCGCCGCGGTTGCCGGGGCCGCCGAGCGTCGTGACGTGGATCGGCGGCTCGTTCCGCAGGTCGAAGACGAGGACCGACGCGGACTCCGGCTCGAAGACGGCGAGCGTCTGCCCGTCGACGGCAATCTCCGTGCTGAAGTGGCTCGCGACGCCGTCGAAGGCGGGGAGCGCGGTCTTGCGCAGGGCCTCGGGATCGGGCGGCGGGTTGCCGCCGAAGAGCTGCACGCGGCGCTCGAAGGGCTCGGCGACCGCGACCGTCTGCCCGTCGGGCGAGGCGTGCGTGACCGTCGGGTAGTGGATCTTGCCGTTGCCCTCGCGCGGGCGGACGGCGTGAAAGCCCCAGTCGTCGAGCGTCTTGCCCGAGGCGTCGACGCGGACGATCCGGTGGTTGAGGAGGTCCGTCACGAGGAAGCCGACGCCGTCGAAATCGATGCCGGCGGGCGACTGCCACATGCCGGGGAAGGCCCCGCGGTCGCCGCTCGCGGCGATCTCGGTCCGGTCGGCGGCGCTGAACGCGACGACGCGGTTGTTCGCCGCGTCCGTCACCATGACCACGCCGTTTCCGGCGGCGATCCCGCCGAGCGACGGTTCGAGCGCGGCAGAGGACTCGGGCGCGTTCACGGGAATGATCGCCTCGATCGTGCCGTTCGCTCCGCACTCGAGGATGCGCGGCACCGAGCCGTCCGCGATGTAGAGGCGCTCGCCGAGGGTCGCGAGGCCCACCGGACGGATCGCCCGCCCTTCCACGGCAAGCCGCACCGTGCGCGGCGCGGCGCCGTCCTTGACGAACGCGAGCCCGCCGAGCGCGGCATCCGCGACGACGAGCGTCCCGTCGAGGAGCCGGGTGAGCGCCACCGCCTCGCCGACCTGCCCGAGCGGCCAGCGCGCGAGCACGGTGCTCCGCGTGCCGTCCGCGCCGACGCGGATCACGCCCGCGGGGCCGAGCGCGCAGGTCAGCTCGCCCGAATCCTCGACGAGCGCGGCGCGCACGTCGTCAAGGCCCTCGATCGTCCGAACCGGCAGCCCGTACCCGCGACCGGCCACGGGCGGCGCGGCGAGGGCCGCGGTCGGGGCGAGGAGGGCCACGGCGATGGCCGCGGCGCGGGCGACGGATGCGGGGTTCATGCACCCGAAGGGTACGCCCCGATACCCTTCGCCGCCATGCCGGAAACGACCGCCGCCGCACACGCCCTGCCCGCCTGGTCCGTCGCGCCGTTCGCGATCCTGCTCGGCGCCGTCGCCGTCCTGCCGCTCGTCCACCGGACCGCCCACTGGTGGGAGTCCAATCGCAACAAGTTCATCGTGTCGATGGCGTGCGGCCTCGCGGCGCTCGCGGCCGTCGGCAGCGTCCACGGCACGGGCGGCGCGGTCGACGCGACGAAGCACGCGCTCGCCGAGTTCGTGCCGTTCATCGTGCTCCTCCTCTCGCTGTACGTGATCTCGGGCGGGATCCTGATCTCGGGCGACATCCGCGGGACGCCGCTCATCAACACGTCGATCCTCGCGCTCGGCGCGCTCGCCGCGAACGCACTCGGCACGACCGGAGCGAGCATGCTCCTCATCCGGCCGATCCTGCGCGCCAACGCGGGGCGCAAGCACCGGGCGCACGTCGTGGTGTTCTTCATCTTCCTCGTGAGCAACATCGGCGGGCTGCTGCTCCCGATCGGGGACCCGCC
>JAIYBS010000295.1 GCA_027488415.1 Planctomycetaceae bacterium
GCGCGGCGCGTACTCGCGCACCGCCGCGGCGATCGTCTTCGGGTCCGTGTTCAGGGCGAAGCGCTTGAAGATGCGTCCGCCCGGGCCGACGAGGTACATGTCGGTGGAGTGGCGCACGGAGTAGCTTCCGTCCTCGCGCTTCGGCTGCGGCTGGTATGCCGCGCCGAAGGTGGCGGCGACCTTCGCGACCTCCTCCGGGGTGCCGGTGAGGGCGACCAGCGGGACGGCGGCCGACTGCTGGTAGTCGGCGAGCTTCTTGCCCTGGTCGCGCGCGGGGTCGACGCTCACGAAGACGAACCGCAGCGGCGGCCGGCCTCCCTCGGTGGTGTTCAGCTCGTCGTCGACGGCGGCGAACGCCGCCATCGTGCGCGGGCAGGCGCCGGTGCACTCGGTGTAGCCGAAGGTCATCAGCGCGAGGCCGTCGTTCAGCGACGCGTCGGTGAAGGTCTTGCCGTCGGCGTCCTTCAGCGCGAAGGGTCCGCCGACCGCGTTCGGGTTCGCCGCCGTGACCGTCTGGTGATCCGCGTCCTCGATCGGCCCGAAGCCGTCGCCCGGCCTGATCGGGGGCATGGGGAGCGACGGGTCGTAGCAGCGGACCTTCTGCATCATGCCGCCGTCCTCGTGGCAGAGGATGTGGCAGTGGAAGACGTAGTCGCCCACCTGGCACGGCATGTCGAAGGGGATGATCACCTCGACCTCGCCGCGGACGGGAAGGTTGATGTTGTCGCGGTGCTCGTTGAAGGGCACGGGCTTGCCGTTGATCTTCACCACCTGGAAGTCCGTCTGGTGGAAGTGGAACACGTGCAGCTCGTCGGTGGAGTTGCGCAGGATCCACTTCTCGACGGTGCCCCACTTGACGAGCTGGTCGATGCGGGTGCCGTCGAAGTAGCGGTTGTCGATGCGGAAGTCGTTGTCCGTCTCGTTGAAGACGATGGTGCGGACGTTGTCGACCTTCACGTTCGTGAAGTCGCGCAGCGGCGACGGGCCGGTGCGCTTGAGCGGCAGGGCGACCGGGCTGGCCACGGGCTCGCCGTCGCAGACCATGGTCAGCAGGTTCTCCGCCGAGTAGCCGTCGCCCGCGGGGCCGGTGCGGATCTCGCTGGTGTGCAGCTTGTAGCGGCCGGGCTTGTCGAACTTCACCAGGATGTCCGTGCGGGAGCCGGGCGGCAGCGCGTAGCGGGTGACCTCGCGCATCTCGTTGACCGGGTTGCCGTCGGTGTTGATCACCCAGAACTTCTCGCCGCCGAAGTCGAGGTAGTAGTAGATGTTCGGTCCCTGCGCGGAGAGCCGCAGCAGCTGCGTCTCGCCGGGGCGGATCGCCACGTCGGGGAACTTCTGGTCGTTGACCAGCCGGTAGGTGGGCCAGGACACCTGGATGCCCTGCGCGACCTCGCCGTTGAAGCTCTTCTGGTAGTCGTGCAGGACGACGTTGCGCTCGGTGATGCCCTTCAGCTCGGGCCAGTCCTCGAGCTCGCCCTCGACGATCAGCGTCCCCGCCATGCCCTGCATGACCTGGCGCTGCGTGGTCGCGTGCGGGTGGGCGTGGTACCAGTAGGTGCCCGGGTGCTGGTACTCCGGGATGCGGAAGCGGTACGTGTACTCGTGTCCGATCGGGATGATCGTGAACACGCTGTCGCCGTAGTCGTCGGGCGACACCTGCATCCCGTGGAAGTGGATGTTCGTGTTGTATTCGCCGTCGTTGATCACGCGGAGCTCGAGCATGTCGCCCGGCTTCACGCGCAGGATCGGCCCGGTGAACTTGCCGTCGAAGCTCGTCGTGATGAGCGTCTGGTCGCCGGCCTTCACCTCCATCTTGCGAAGGTGCACGGTCGCCTTGCAGACGCCGTCGACGCTCCGGATCGTCTCCGACTCCTCGAACGCCGGGCGCGGCATCGGCGGGTCGCCGCCGAACCAGCTGAGGCCGTACATCGAGGGCTTGGCCTCGGTGCCGTGAGGGAACAGTTCGGCGCCGTCCCGGGGGGCGGCGGTCAGCGCGAACGCCGCCGCAAGCAATGCTGCGTGAATCATGGGTGCGGAGCGTACCGATTGCGGATCGCGGAGACGGAATCCGGGACCCCATTCCGCGGGATCGTTCCGTATTTAGACTTCGGCAATGAGCCAGCCGCAGGGCGCCCCAGCATCGGACCGGACGCCGCTTCCCCGGGGCACGGTGCTCGCGGTGCTCGTGGCCGCGCTCGGCTACTTCGTCGACCTCTTCGACCTGGTGCTCTTCTCCATCGTCCGGATCCCGAGCCTCAAGGCGCTCGGCGTGACCGACCCGGAGCAGCTGACCGCGGTCGGCAAGCGGCTCCTCGACATCCAGCTCGTCGGCATGCTGCTCGGCGGCATCGCCTTCGGCATGCTCGGGGACCGGCTCGGCCGGCTGAAGACCCTGTTCGGGTCCATCCTCCTCTACTCGGTCGCCAACATCCTGAACGCGTTCGTGACGGAGGTCTGGCAGTACGAGGTGCTGCGCTTCGTCGCGGGCTTCGGGCTGGCGGGCGAGCTCGGCGCGGGCATCACGCTCGTCGCGGAGCTGCTGCCGACCTCGAAGCGCGGCATCGGCACCACCATCGTCGCGACCATCGGGCTCTCGGGCGCGGTGGCCGCCGGCATCGCGGGCAGCTACCTGCAGTGGAACCACTGCTACCTGATCGGCGGCTGCATGGGGCTTGCGCTCCTGGCCCTCCGCGTCGGCGTCTCGGAGAGCGGCATGTTCCGCGCGACCGAGGCGCGCGCCCACGAGGTTTCGCGCGGCAACCCGCTGCAGCTGCTGTGGCCGCCGCGGCGATTCCTCCGCTTCGCGATGGTGGTGCTCTCGGCGATGCCGATCTGGTTCGTCGGCGGAGTGATGTTCGTCTTCGCGCCGGAGATCGGCCGCGCGATGGGGATCGCCGAGCCCATCGAGCCGGCGCGCGTGATCTTCTGGGCGTACCTCGGCGTGGTCCTCGGCGACGTGGCCAGCGGCGCGCTCTCGCAGCTCCTCCGCAGCCGCACGCGAACGATCATCGGGTTCCTCGCGGCGCTCGCCGCGTGCATCGCGCTCTTCTTCGCGGTCGCGCCCCGCGGGCCCATAGCCAGTGACAGCGGCAGCTCTGGCATCACTGGTGGCATGTTCTTTGCGGCCCGCTGCTGCAGCAGCTCCGGTCCTAGCAGCGCTGGCA
>JAIYBS010000386.1 GCA_027488415.1 Planctomycetaceae bacterium
CACGTGCGCGCGCGTGATCGTGAGCATCGCGAGGCGGCGCCGCAGGCTCTCGTCGATGCCGATCGCGCCGCTCATGCCGTCGCGCGTGATGGCCTCGATGGCCTCGACGGTCGCGTCGCGTCTCGGGTCGTCCGCGAGCGCGATGCGCGCGAGTTCGTCGAGCCCCTCCACGGCGACCACGGTGCTGTCGAAATCGAGGACGAGCTGGACGGGCTGCTCGTGCGACCGTTCCTTCGTGCGTGCCGGCATGGTGAAACCGTCATCGGCACGAACGGCGGGCACGCGCTACTTGCCGCGCGTTCCGCCGGTACCGGAGCCGCCGGCCGCCGAGCCGCGTCCCGCGGGCTGGGAGGGCGACGACGGGGCGTCCTCGTCGTCGTCCGCGGGCCCCTTGTACTCCGGCTCGGTGAGCGGGACGACGAACCCGTGGTCGAGGACGAGGGTCTTTCCCCACTCCCACTGGACCTGTTCCACCGAGCCAGCGACCACCCCGCCGACGAGCACCTTTCCCGATGCGGGCGCCGCGTTGATGACCGGCGCGCGGAGGAAGAGCGCCGAGGTCGCGCCGACCTGCACGGGGATCAGCCTGCCTCCGGCGACCGGGATCGGCCTCCCGACCTCGCCGGTCACCGCGATCGCCGTGCCCTTCTTCGAGACGCGCTCCGCCGTCACCTCGTTGTGGTCCTGCTCGGTGATGCGCATCGCGAGCTCGCCCGAGCCGCCGAGCCGCAGGAGCGCCTGGCGCGCCTTCTCGAGCTGCTTCGGGGAGGTCGGCGAGTCGGGCGGCAGCGCGCCGAGGAGCGACACGAAGCTGTCGAGCACGGGCGCGACGCGCGCCGGGTCGAGGCTGAAGCCGAGGCCCTTGCAGCTCTCGCACTCCTCCTTCGTCTCGCGGATCTTCGGCTTCTGCAGGTGCCCGGTGGCCTCGCGGACGCGGGTGACCTTCGTCCCCTTGCCGTCGCACTTCGGGCACTGCACGATGCGAGCGAGCGCCGTCGCGCGGCCGGCATAGACGTCGGGACGCACGGGCACGACGACGAGCGGCTCGGGGATCACCGCGCCGGCGGGAATCGCCGCGGGCAGGCGGGGCCCGTCCTCGTCCGGCCGGTCCTGGGCCGCGGGGGGCGCGGACGCGGCCAGCGCCAGCACCGCGGACGCGGCGAGGACGACGGCCGGCAATCGTGGCCAGGCATGCATGAACGCAAGATAGCCGCGTCGTGCGGCATCCCCGAGAGACCATGCGGAAATTCCGCGCTCACCTCGCGGCGGGCAGGTCGCCGAGGCACATCGCGATCAGGTCCTCGCGCGAGATCGGCTTCAGGTGGAAGCCCTCGCAGCCCGCGCGGTACGCACGGTCCCGGTCGATGCTGAGCGCCGCCGCGGTGAGCGCGACGATCCGCCCCGTGAACCCGCGCGCGCGGATGCGCTCGGTCGCCTCGATCCCGTCCATGCCCGGCATCTGGATGTCCATGAGGACGAGGTCGGGCACGTAGGACCCGTCGAAGCGCGAGACGGCGGAGATGCCGTCGGGCGCGACGTCGACGTCCGCGCCGGCGAGGGACATCAGCGCCGCGAGGATGCGCTGCGAGTCGATGCTGTCCTCGACGAGCAGGATGCGCATGCCGAGGAGCGGGCCGGTCTTCGACGCCGGCCGCGACGGCATCGGCAGCGACGACGGAATCGCGTCCGCGTCCGAGTCGGCCCGATCCGCGTCGAAGGTGAACGTGAAGACGCTGCCGCGGTCGACCTCGCTCGCGACGTCGATCCTGCCGCCGAGCAGCGATGCCAGGCGCCGGCTGATCGCGAGCCCGAGGCCCGTGCCGCCGTGCCTGCGGGTGAAGGACGCGTCCGACTGCGTGAACGGCTCGAAGAGACGCGGCAGCAGATCGGGCGCGATGCCGCACCCGGTGTCGCGGACGGCGACGGCCAGCTCGAGCCGCTGGCCCTTCGCACGCGCACCGACGCGGACCTCGACGCCGCCGCGCTCTGTGAACTTGACGGCGTTGCCGACGAGGTTGAGGAGCACCTGCCGGATGCGCACCGCGTCCGTCCGCACCGGCGTCCGCGCGAGGTCGTCCTCGACCACGTGATCGAGCGTGATGCCCTGGCTCGCGGCGCGCACGCGCATCAGCTTCACGACGTCGCGCACCACGTCCGGAACCGAGACCGGCGCGAGCTCGACCTCGAAGCGGCCGGCCTCGATCTTCGAGAGGTCGAGCAGGTCGTTGATGATGGCGAGCAGGTGGTCGCCGTTGCGGCGGATGGTCTCGATCCACTCCGCGCGCTCGGCGGGGTCCGCGCCCACGTCGCGGAGCAGCTCGGCGTAGCCGAGGATCGCCGTCATCGGCGTGCGGATCTCGTGGGAGATGTTCGCGAGGAAGTTCGTCTTCGCGGCGCTCGCGTCCTCCGCGCGCTGGCGAAGGTCGCGCTCGGCGCGCTCCTTCTCCTGGAGCGTCCGGACCAGCCGCTCGAGGTCGGCGAGCTGCATGTTCGCCGCCTCGATCACCATCGCGTAGTCGGCGCCGCCGTCGTGCGGCGCGAAGTCGCGGATGCCGACGGGCCACGACCACACCGAGGACTGGTCGACGATGCGGGGCGAGCCGACGAAGGCGATGCCGCCGTCGGGGAGCGCGGTGAACTGGCCTCGCATCTGGAGCGGCGTGCCGCGGATCGCGAGGAGCACGAGCTCGTCGAGGTGCCCGCGGACCTCCGCCATCGAGGCGAGCCGGGGACGCTGCACGTCGAACCGGTCGAGGAACCCGCAGCCGAGGGAGTCGGGCAGGACCTTCGACATGCTCGTACCGAGCGCGACGACGCGACCGTCGGTCCCCACCCGGACGTGGAAGGGGAAGAGACGCGCGAGGAGCTCGGCCGTCTGCCCGTTCATCCGGTCACGCGGCCGCCGCGGGGAAGCGGATCCGGAACACGTCGTGCGACGCGCCGCGGTCCTTGTACTCGACCTGGTCGACCTCGATCGTCTCGCCGTACATCGCGCCGATGCCCTCGAGCACGCCCTGCACGAAGGGCGCGAGCCCGGGCCGCGGCGAGAAGTAGTGCACGAGCAGCGAGCCGCCCTCGGCGTCGTCGCAGCGGAACTGCGGCATGGTCACGCCCGGGAAGGAGAGCGCGATCCGCGAGTGCATCTCGTTGAGCGCGGGGATGAGCTCCCGCACGTTCGAGGCCATCGAGTGCATCACCTTGCCCCACGGCTGGCGCTCCGCGAACGCCATCCAGTAGTGCCCGAACGCGTGCAGCGCGTCGGGGACGCCGACGCCCATCCGCTGCGCGACGATGCCCGCGAGGCGGTAGGTCACCTCGTCGGGATACTGCTTCATGATCACGAACACGCGGTCCGCGACCTCGGCCTCCACGCGGATCGACTCCCAGGCCTCGGCGCCGAGGCGCTCCGTGACCATCTCCTGCAGCGCGTAGTTCACCATTCCCAGCATCGAGTTAACCGCCCTTCGCGGGCGCGGCCCGCACGAGGAAAGAGTCGAATGGCGCGCCGGCCTCGCGCGAGGTGACCTGCTCGACCTCGACGCGCTCGTCGTAGAGGGTCCCGATGCCCTCGACGAGGCCGATCACGAAGGGCGACAGCCCCGGCCGCTCCGAGCGGTACTCGAGGAGCACGCCGCCGTCCCTCGGCTCGACCCGGAACGAGGGCGGGCGGAGCTCGGGGAAGCTCACGGCGATCCGCGCGTGCATCTGGTCGAGGGCGGCGAGCAGCTCGTAGGTGCCGTGGCCGGCCGCCATCATGATCTTGCCCCAGGGACCGCGCCGCGCATACTCGATCCAGTAGACGCCGAAGGCGCGAAGGACGCCGGGGAGCGGAAGCTCGAGCACCTCGGCGACGGCACCCGCGAGCGCGTAGGTCACGGAGTCGGGATACTGCTTCATGGCCACGAAGGTCGGCTCGTCCACGCCGGCGCGGGCCTTGACGAGCTCCCACTTCTCCGCACCGAACTTCTCGGTGACCATCGCCTCGATTGCCTGGTTGACCATGCCGTACATGCGACGATCCTCTCGACTCGATGACCTGCGCCGCGGACCCGCCGAGGCGCCATCACCATATCGGCTCCGCGGCGGGCGCGGCTGCGGCGTTGATGCAGGATTCGCCCCGATCCGGCGATTCGCGGCCGCGGCGCTGGCGCTCCTGCTCGTTTCGTGCACCGGAGGGGTCCGGATGGCGGGAATCGAGGCCGGGTCGCGCGACCCCTACCCGGTGCCGCCGCCCGCGGCGCGACCGCCCAACGTGATCCTCGTGATCGCCGACGACCTCAGCGCCGCCGAGCTCGGCTGCTACGGGCAGACGAAGATCCGGACGCC
>JAIYBS010000136.1 GCA_027488415.1 Planctomycetaceae bacterium
GCCGCGGGCCGCTTGGCCGAGGCAGCGACGCGCGCGATGGCGGGCACCGGCGGATCGCTCGACGCGCATCCCCTGCACGACCTGCAGGGCGACGGCGAACCCGCGCGGATCGCGGCGACGGCGGCCGCGGTGCGCGCGGCACGAAGCTCGGGCGCGCCCGATGCTGCGGTGCTGCGCGCGGCGGCGGGCGGCGAGGCGTGGAACGCGGACGTCGCGCGCGTGCGCGCGGCGATCACCGCGATCGCGCGCGACGAGCGGGCGCGCGCGGCGTTCGCGGCCGATGCACGCTTCGACGTATCCGTGCTCGCGGTCGACCCGCAGCCGCTGCTCGCCGACCTGCGCACGCGCGGCGCACGATTCTGGCCGTTCGGCTGGCTCGCGCGCCGGGCGATCGCGCGTGCGCTCGCGCCTCACTCGTCGAAGACGGTCCCGTCGGATCGTGCGTCGCTCGAATCGGCGCTCGCGCTGATCGCGGAGTCGCGCACGGCGCGGGATGGAGAATCGCAGGCGCGGCCGGTGGTTTCGGCACTGCTCGGCGAGCGGGCGGCGACCGCCTCTGCGGCGGGCGCGATACTCGACGCGCTGGCGGCGATGGACAAGGCGATCGCCGGCGGATCGGCCGCGACATCCCAGCCGCTCGCCGCGTGGCTTCCCGAGGCGCTTCAGGCGATCCAGCCGATCATGACGCAGCGCCCGGCGCTCGCGGAGCTCGCCGAGCGCGCCAAGCGCTGGACTTCGGCGCTGCCGCTCGTCGATGCCTGGCACGCGTGGCTCCACGCGGCGCGGAGCGCACGCGAGGTCGGGCTCGCCCCGCTCGTCGACGCCGTTGCCTCGGCGCGCGTCGCGCCCGACGAGTGCGCGGCGGCGGCCGAGCGCGCGATGCTCCGCGCGTGGCTCTCGTCGCTGCGCGACAACATGGAGCAGTTCCGCTCGTTCGACCCCGTCGTCGCGGAGCGCATGGCGGAGTCCTACGCGCGCGCGCTCGACGCCTCGCGCGCCGCGGTCGGCAAGCGCGCCGCGGCCGCGGTGAAGCAGCGGTTCCTGCAGCTCGACGCCGAGCGCGGCGGACCCGCCTCGGAGCAGCTCGCGCGCCTCGCCGAGCTGCGCGCGCTGCAGCGCCCGCGGCGATCGATCCGCACGCTCATCCGGCAGACCGGCGCGGCGCTCGCGGCCGTGAAGCCCGTGGTGCTCGCAAGCCCGCTGAGCGCGGCGATGCACCTCGACCCGGCGCTGCCGCCCTTCGACCTCGTGGTGTTCGACGAGGCCTCGCAGGTGCCGCTCGCCGATGCGCTCGGCGCGCTCTCGCGCGGCACCGCCGCCGTCTTGGTCGGCGACTCGAAGCAGCTCCCGCCGACGAGCTTCTTCGACGGCGCGTCGGGCGGGGACGACCCCGACGCAGGCTCCGCCGCCGGCTCGGACGCGGAGGACGACCCCGGGTTTGAGGAGCTCGAGAGCGTGCTCGACGAGTTCGTGGCGAGCCGCTTCCCCGAGCTCATGCTGCGCTGGCACTACCGAAGCCGCGACGAGCGGCTGATCGCCTTCAGCAACGCGAACATCTACGGCGGCCGACTGCAGACCTTCCCGGGCACGTTCCGCGCGCATCCTCGGCTCGGCGTCAGCCTCCGCCACGTGGCCGGCACCTACGACCGCTCGAGGACGCGCACGAACCCGGAGGAGGCGAAGGCCGTGGTCGCGGAGCTCGCCGATCGCCTGCGCTCCTCGGAGGACGTTCCCGCGAACCGCTCGCTCGGCGTGGTCGCGTTCAGCCTCGCGCAGCAGACGCTCATCCAGGACCTCTTCGACGAGCTCGTCGACGGTGACGCGGCCGTGCGCGCGACGCTTGCGGGTCTGCCCGAGCCGATCCTCATCAAGAACCTCGAGGCCGTGCAGGGCGACGAGCGGGCGACGATGCTCTTCTCGATCGGCTACGGCCGCGACGCGGACGGCCGGATGGCGATGAACTTCGGCCCGATGAACCGCGCGGGCGGCGAGCGCCGCCTGAACGTCGCGATCACGCGCGCGCGCGAGCAGATGGTGGTCTTCAGCACGATCCGCGCCGGCGACATCGACCTCTCGCGCTCCGGCGCGGGCGGCGTGCGGCTGCTTCGCGACTTCCTGGAGTTCGCCGAACGCGGCACCGCGGCGAACGCGCCCGCGGACCCGCTCGACGCCGCGTCGCAGCATGCGGGTCACCCGGACGCCGTCGAGGAGTCGATCGCCCGCGCGCTCGAGCGGCGCGGCTGGACCGTCGACCGCCACGTGGGAAGCAGCAGTTACCGCGTGAGCCTCGCGCTGCGCGACCGCGTGCACCCCGACCGGTGGTGCCTCGGCATCGAGCTCGACGGGCCGTTCTGGCAGTCAGGCGCGACCGTCGCGGACCGCGAGATCCTTCGCCGCGACGTGCTCCGCCGGCTCGGCTGGCGCACGATGCGGGTGTGGAGCGCGGAGTGGCTGAAGGATCCGGCGAAGACGGTGGCGGCGATCGAGGCGGCGGCGGGGGCGTGACTTCCTACCGCCTTGGCCCTGCCGTCACTCGTCGAACATCTCGCGCAACGTCCGCAGCACCAATGCCGTGGTCGAGGCCGGCAGCTCGCCCGCGATTCGATCGATGCGGCTCCGGTCGAGCGTGCTCACCTGGTCGACGATGACGTGCCCCTTGGTCCCGCGCCACGCGCAGGGCACGCGGAACGGGTACGGATGCGAGCCGGTCGAGAGCGGGACGGCCGTCACCGTGGGCAGGGTCTCGTTCAGGTCGTCTGGCGACACCACGAGCCACGGCCGCGCCTTCCGGATCTCGCCGCCGACCGGCATCCCGAACGATGCGAACACGATGTCACCGCGTCGAGGTGCGCGCTTCATTCCCACCTCCAGTGGTCGCGCATCCACTCCGTCTCGGTCATCTCGGTGATCTCCGGCGGCAGCTCCTCGCCTCGCTCGGCGAGCAGCTTGGCGGCCTCGGCCCAGCCCTCGCGGGGGCGGCGCTTGCGGCGGATGACGATGGTGCCGTCGACCACCTCGAGCTCGACCTCCTCACCGAGCCCGATCTGCTCGATCATGGCCTTCGGGATCCGGACGCCGCGGGAGTTGCCGATGGCGACGAGCTTGGCGGGAACGGGAGGCATGAGCGTAATCATAATGTGATTACCTCGGATTGCAAGGAATTCAGGCGCATCCGGCATGCACATGCACGCCCCGCAACGCAGCCCGAGCGCGGCATCATCGGCCCCGATGCGAAAATTCCGCCGCCCGGCGGCGGAAGTTCAATCGCGAATCCCGCGCGCGATCACCCCCGCCATGGGGCTCGACGCATCGGCGCGGTAGTCGCGCCCCATCCGCCCGGCAAGGTAAGCCGCCCGCCCGGCGATCACGGCATGGCGCATGGCCACCGCCATCCGCTCCGGGTCGCGGGCATGGGCGATGGCGGAATTCAGCAGCACGGCATCGCAGCCGAGTTCCATCGCCAGCGCGGCGTCGGACGCCGTGCCGATCCCCGCATCGACCAGAACCGGCACCTTCGCCTGCGCCTTGATCGAGCGGATCATATAGGGGTTCACCA
>JAIYBS010000274.1 GCA_027488415.1 Planctomycetaceae bacterium
GCGCGCGGAACGTCTCGCGGTAGAAGCCGCCTTCGGGATGCCGGGCCAATCCGAGGGCGGCGATCATCTCGCCGGAGGTCGGTCGCGAAACTCCACTGGATTCGGTGCGGTCAACCATGGCGTCAGACCTCCGTCGGATTCCGCTTGCGGACGATCATCGCGTCGGCCGCGAGCTCGGGGTAGCGCGGGAGCGCGGCCGCGGTGGTTCCGAGCGTCGGCGCCACGATGCGCCGCGGAAACGCGGGGATGCCGGCCGTGAAGCCGATGTCCTCGGGCATCGCGCGGTCGAAGAAGATCAGGAAGTGCAGCTCGTCGCTGCCGAGGTTCTCGATGTGGTGCGGATAGCCCTTCGGGATGAAGTACATGTCGCCGGGACCGATCTCGTAGGTGTCGACCGACCCGGGTCCGTCGAACGGCGACTTGACGGTCATGCGGCTTCGGCCCGCAAGCACGTAGCCCATCTCCGCAGTCTCGGGGTGCCAGTGCGGCTCCCGCATGCCTTCGCCGCCGAGGCGCAGCGAGTACATCGACTGCGTGCGGAGCGCGGGCCAGGTGTCCTTGCGCGCCAGGCGCGCGGAGCCGAATGCGTTCGCGATGAGTGGCTTCGCCGCCTCCACCGCGAACCTCCATTCGTTGGCGGCGTCGGCGGACGCGGGCACCTCAGTGGGTCCGTCCGACTTGTCGAACACCACGTCGACCGGCGCGTGCGTGATCCCGGCGACTGCCGATGCGTCGAGCCCCCAGGCGTTCCCCATGACCGCCGCGGACATGCAGCCGACCGCGCCCGAGATGCCGAAGTCCTCCGGGCGCTCGTGAGAGAACGCGACGACGACCTCGGCACGGCTGCTGCCCACGTTCTCGAGCGCGTGGAACGACCCGGACGGCACCAGGTACATCTCGCCGGCCCTCACGCGGAAGGCGTCGCGGCGGTTGCCGCTCGAGAACATCGTCACGAGGAGCTCGCCCGCGGTGCAGTAGCCGAGCTCATCCGCGTTGGCGTGCCAGTGCGGCTCTCGGAAGCAGCCGATCCCGATCGCGAGCTTGTAGAGCGACATGCCGCGCAGCGCGGGGAATTCACGGTCCGTCACCTGCGTGCGCGAGCCCGCCCGCGTGACCAGCTGCGGCGCGAGCGCGGAGAGCCGAAACGAGTGGCGATGAGGAGCGCCGCTCGCGGCCGGCGCGCCTGCGGCAGCGGCAGCACGCGGCGCGACTGTGGCGCCTGCGGCGCCCGCGAAGGCGGCCACCCCGGCGAGGAAGGTGCGGCGGTCGCTGTCGGCGGTGGAGTTGGCGGGGTCGGTGTGCTGCATGGCGCGAGGTTCCCTCGATGCGGAGTGCGTGTGCCCTACTCTATCGATTCAGGGATTGACCATGATGCAGACCGACCTCAGCCGCCGCCAGATGCTCGCCGCCGTTCCTGCCGCTCTCGCCGCCACCGGGCTGCGGGATGCGTTCGCCGCGCCGGCGCCGCGCACCGTCGCCGTCGGCGCCGCGTCGGCCGCGGATCCCGTCCCGCCGGCCGCTGCCGCCGACCCGAGCGATTTCGAGAATCACCGATCCCCCGTCTTCACGCGCCGCTGCGTTGCGTCGTCGAGCTCGCCGATGGCCACGCAGGCAGGCTTCCGCGTCCTGCAGGACGGCGGCAACGCGTGCGATGCGGCGATCGCCATGGCGGGCATGATGGGGGTGGTCGAGCCGATGATGAGCGGGCTCGGCGGAGACACCATGGTCCTGGTCTGGTCCGCGAAGGACCGCAAGGTCCACGGCCTGAACGGCAGCGGCGCCGCGCCGTCGGGCGCCTCGCTCGACCGCGTGCCCGCCGGGCCCTTCGTGCCCGAGCACGGCCCGATGTCGGTCACCGTCCCCGGCGCGTTCGACGGCTGGTGCGCGCTGCACGAGAAGTTCGGCTCGAAGCCGCTCGCCGCGCTGTGGGAGCCGGCCATCGCGGCCGCGCGTGAGGGCTTCCCGGTGGGTGAGTCGATCGCCGGCGTCTGGAACCTGATGACGCCGGAGATGAAGAAGTACCTGTGCCCGGAGCTGATGACGTTGCTGCTGCCCGGCGGCAAAGCACCGGTCCCCGGGCAGCTGGTGCGCTTCGCGAGGCTCGCCGACACGCTCGAGCGCGTCGCCAAGGGCGGTCGCGAGGCGTTCTACGCGGGCCCCGTCGCGCAGGCAATCGCCGGCACGCTGACCGCGGGCGGCGTGCCGACCACGCTCGACGACATCGCGCGCCAGCGAGCGCAGTGGGTCGAGCCGCTCTCGGCGCGCTACCGCGGGCGCGACGTGCTGCAGCTGCCGCCGAACTCGCAGGGCGTGGTGGCACTGCAGGCCCTCGGCATCCTCGACGGATTCGACCTCGCGGCCATGTCGCCAGCCGA
Organism: Planctomycetaceae bacterium; assembly: GCA_027488415.1. GTDB lineage: Bacteria > Planctomycetota > Phycisphaerae > Phycisphaerales > SM1A02 > UBA966. The sequence goes on from JAIYBS010000274.1 coordinate 2,376, forward strand.
CCGCCTGCACCACGAGATCGAGGCGCTGCGCCTCGCGTTCGCGTTCGCGATCGACGAGGTCGGCGAGCCGACCGATGCGATGATGGAGAAGGTGCGCCGCGCGCTCACTCCGGCGGGCCTCGCCGAGACCCGCGCGCGGATCACTGACCGCGCCCTGCCCCTCGGCCGCGCGGTGGGCGGCAACTCCGGCGACACCACGTTCATGTGCGCGGTCGACGCCGAGGGCAACATGGTCGCGCTGATGTCGAGCATCTCCGGCGTCTTCGGCTCGGGCCTCGTGGCGGGCGACACCGGCATCATCCTGAACAACCGCGCGGCGCAGTTCTCGGCGAGGCGCGGCAGCCCCAACGCGCTCATCGCCGGCAAGCGGCCGCGGCACACCATCCTGCCGGGTCTCGTGATGCGCGACGGCCAGCCCGAGTTCATCACGGGCTGCATCGGCGCCAACAACCACCCGCAGGGCCAGGTGCAGGGCCTCGTGAACGCGCTCGACCTCGGCATGAACATGCAGCGGGCCGTCGACGCGCCCCGCTTCCGCGTGGTGATGACCAACGACGAGGTGCAGCTCGACGCGGCGATCCCGCAGGAGGTGCAGCGCGACCTCGCGGCCCGGGGCCACCGGCTCGGCGACGCGAAGGCGTTCAAGGGCGCATCGCAGATGGTGCGCATCCACCGCGGCGAGGGCGGCGTCGGACCGTGCCTGGAGGCGGGCGCGGACCACCGGCTGGATGGCGTGGCGCTGGGGTGGTGACCGACCGGGGCCGCCGCGGCCCGCAGGTCGCGGAATTCCCCGATCCTTATAGCACTACTCTTCATCGCGTTTAGTATTGCTACACTTCTCGAGATGTCCCCCGCCCGCTCGATCCACCTGCGGCCCGACGACGCGCTCTTCCTGCGCGACCCGGAGTCCACCGAGCTCGGCCGATCGGTGCTCGCAGGCGGGCTCGACCTCATGAACTCGCTCGGTCTCGAGGCCTTCACCTTCCGCAAGCTCGCCGAGGAGATCGGCAGCACGGAGGTGACGATCTACAAGTACTTCCCGAACAAGCACCGGCTGCTGCAGTACTACTTCCAGCTCTACTGGCTGTGGCTGCGCCAGGTCTGCGGGCGGGAGGCCGAGCGCGCGCGCGACCCGCAGGACGCGCTGCGCCGCTCGATCGAGGCGATCTGCGGGGTCTGGCCGGCCGACCTGCCGCCGCTCCAGCTCGACCCGGGGGCGCTGCGCCGCCTGGTGATCGACGAGGGGATGAAGAGCTACCTCCACAAGAACGTCGACGCCGACAACGCGCGCAGGCTCTTCGCGCCATACAAGGCGCTGAGCGCGTTCCTGGCCGAGCGCCTGGTCGCCTGCCGCCGTAACGTCCCGATGCCGCGATCCTTCGCGACCACCGTCATCGAGATGGCGCACTCGCTCCCCTTCACGATGCAGCACCTGCCCTCCCTCACGGAGCTGAGCAGCCGCAAGGACCTCAAGCAGCTGGCAAGGCACCTGCTGCACCGCACCGTCACCTACGTCGAGCACGCCAAGCCCCACAGGAACCCATGAGCACCACCATCACCGTCGCCAAGGGCGACGGCATCGGCCCCGAGATCACCGACGCCGTCCTCCGCATCCTCGACGCCGCCGGCTGCGGCCTCTCCTACGACTTCATCGACGTCGGCGAGAAGGTCTACCTCTCCGGCAACTCCAGCGGCATCCCGGCCGAGGCCTGGAACGTGCTGCGCCGCAACCCGGTCTTCCTGAAGGGCCCGATCACCACCCCGCAGGGCTCGGGCTACAAGAGCCTGAACGTCACCATCCGCAAGACGCTCGGCCTGTACGCGAACGTCCGCCCCTGCCGCAGCTACCACCCGTTCGTCCGGACGCAGCATCCGGGCATGGACGTCGTCGTGGTGCGCGAGAACGAGGAGGACCTCTACGCGGGCATCGAGCACCGCCAGACCACCGACGTCTTCCAGTGCCTGAAGGTGCTGAGCCTGCCCGGCACCGAGAAGATCATCCGCTACGCCTTCGAGTACGCGCGCGCCAACGGCCGGTCCAAGGTGACGTGCCTCGTGAAGGACAACATCATGAAGCTGACCGACGGAATGTTCGCCGACATGTTCCGGCGCGTCGGCAAGGAGTACCCGACCATCGCGCAGGAGGTGCAGATCATCGACATCGGCACC
>JAIYBS010000119.1 GCA_027488415.1 Planctomycetaceae bacterium
CATGGAGCTGATCGCCGGCATGCTGATCCTGATGCTCGCGATCCACCTCAGCGAGCGACGGGCGAAGGCGGCCGCAGCGAATCCAGCCACTCCTGCGTGACCCGCTCCGGCACCGCCTCGATCGGCACCGCGCGGTCGATCGTGAACTCGCCGACCGCGGTCCGCCGGATCATCGTGCAGTGACCGCCCGTGCCGAGCGCCTCGCCGAGCTCGCGCGCGATGCTGCGGACGTACGTGCCCTTGCCGCAGTGGATGTCGAGCGAGAGCATCGGCCACTCGTACGCGGTGACCGCGACCGAGTGGATCGTCACCGGGCGTGCCGCAAGCTCCGGCGCCTCGCCCTTGCGCGCGAGCGCGTACGCGCGCCGGCCGCCGACCTTCATGGCGCTGAACGCGGGCGGGCGCTGCATCACCGTGCCGGTGAACCGTTCCGCGAGCGTGCGCTCGACCTCGCCGCGCGTCGGCGGCGTCGGTCGCGCCCCGGGCGTGCCGAGCGCCACCTCGGTGCGCTCGCCCTCGACGTCGTCGGTCGTCGTGAACGCGGTCAGGTCGATCGTCGTCAGGTAGCGCTTCTCGGTCGCCATCAGCGAGTCGATCTGCTTCGTGCACTTCCCCAGGGCCAGCACCAGCACCCCGGTCGCCAACGGGTCGAGCGTGCCCGCGTGCCCGGTCCGCGCGCCCCCCGCGCGGCGGCGGACGATCGCCACGGCCTTCATGCTCGAGATACCGAGCGGCTTGTCGAGGGGGAGGATGCCGTGGAGCGGATCCAAGCACCCGAGGCTACACTCCGCTCTCCTCAGGACAGGTGTCCGAGCGGTTGAAGGAGCAGCATTGGAAATGCTGTATACGGGTAACCGTATCGCGGGTTCGAATCCCGCCCTGTCCGCCTGAAACGAACGCGAGGCGGCCGATTCGGCCGCCTCGCGTCGATTTTCGCAGAGTGCTCGCGCGCCGTCAGCGGCGACGGCGTCCGCCCGTGAGGGCGCCCGCGATGCCGACCAGCGCCACCGCGCCGGGGGCCGGGATCGCGCCGAAGGTGAACACAACGTTGGACGTCGCGTTGCCGGCGTTGATGAAGAGCGACTCGAAGGTGTAGGTGCCCGCCGCGAGGAGGACCGACGCATTGCCTGCCTGCGCGGATCCGAAGTCCCCGCCGAGCGACGAGTATGTGCCGTTCGCGAACGTCAGCGACGCGACCACGGTTCCGAACGAGTCACGGATGCTCCAGCCGCCGCTGCCGCTGACGCTCGACCAGTTCCAATCGACCTGGATCGGCTGCGTGCCGTCGATGTCGTAGGAGCCGCTGCCGAGGCTGTTGCCCTCGGCGCCGGCGAGCATGCCGACCGAGCCGTTGATCGCGAGCATGAAGTCGCTCGACGTGACGTCGGTCTCGGCGAAGCCGAAGAGGCCGCCGTCGACGTCGGCCTCGAGGAGGCCGAGCGAGTTGTTGGCGTTCGCCACGCCCGCGAAGATCTCGTCTTCCACGAAGATCGTCGAGGACACGTTGAACCGGGACGACTGCGCAGAGGCCGCCGAAGTGACGACGAGGGCGCCTGCGAACGCGAGGGCGAGGGTACGCATGTCTGAACTTGTGCTTTCTGCTGGATCGAACACCGCGCGCACGGCCGCGGTCACGCCTGATGGAGGGAGGACTTCTGACCTCTCCACTCGAAGTCGTAATTCTGCCCCGGGGCGGATCATCGAAGGTGACTTGTTGATAGGATTCACTCAAAATGCCCCTGAAAATCGGGGTTATTAGACCATGAGACCCACCGCCCCCCGGATTTCCCTCCCGTCGCCAACGCTCTGTGCGGGCGTCATGGTTTCCGCCTCCGCGTTTGCCGGCTCCTTGCACGCGCAGGTCATCAGCGTGCAGCCCACGGCCGGCCTGTCGCCAGCGGCCTACGCCGCGAGCGCCCGCGCGCAGTTCGGCGCGTCGCAGCCCGCGAACTACCTCACGGCCGTCCTCGGGGGTGCGCAGATCACCACCGATCAGCAGGCGGCGATCGTCGCGCAGGGCGGTTTCACGGCGAGCTCCAACCCGCCGTTCTGGACGCAGGGCGCGAACAACACGTTCCGCCTCTCCTACAGCGCGGTGACCCAGCGCCTGACGCTGACGATCTTCCAGCCGGGCGGCGCGGTCCAGGCAGTCATCAACGACGTCGTGAACTTCGCCGGCGCGAACGGCCTCAACCTGAACTTCGCGGGGCTCAACGCGTCGTTCTTCGGCGGACTCACGCTCACCTCCGCGGGGCAGACCGTCGCGATCGGCCCGGGCGGCAACTGGAGCGGCACCTCGCTCGAGAACGCGACGCTCACCGGCTGGAACCTCGCGGCCACGTGGCGCATCGACGGCTACCTCCGGTTCCTGCAGCCCGGGCAGGATGCGCTGCCCCGTCTCCAGTTCGACGTCCTCAACCCGGGCCTCGGCTACCAGCTGAGCGACCAGGGGTCCGGCCGCCCCGCGGTCATCAACTACGGACGCATCCAGGACATGGTCGTCGTCGACGGCGACTTCGCGCAGGCGCAGTTCGGCGGGACGGACGGCGTGATCACCGCCGACATCCTCTCGCGCGCGGCCGTGACGTTCGACGTGGCGACGGACGTCGAGTTCAGCGGCGGCATCTTCGACCTCGACAGCCCGCTGGTCGCGCCCGCGGACTTCGGCACCGCGAGCCTCGTGAAGCGCGGCGTCGGGCGCCTGGACCTCACCGGCACCAGCGCGTACTCCGGCACCACCACGATCGAGGACGGCATCCTCGGCATCACCCGCGCCTCGCAGCTCGGCGCCGATCGTCTCGTCTTCGGCGACGGCAGCGGCACCACCGACCCGATCCTCGCGACGCGCTTCGGCGCCGCCGGCGGGACCATCTCGCGCGACATCGAGACCGACGCCGCCGACATCCAGGTCGCGGTCGAGACCGGCACCGCGACGATGAACGGCACGATCTTCGCCGACGCGGGCACCGACTTCGTGAAGCTCGGCGCGGGGACGCTCGTCCTCGACACCGCCGGCAGCTACGACGGCCAGCTGCGCGTCGACGAGGGCACGGCGGTGATGATGAACACCGGCGTCGTCGGCGATGCGGGCATCCGCATGGGGACGGGAGCGCTCGTCCTCGGCACCGACTACGTGAGCACGCTCGCGCAGGACCTCGACGTCGCCGGAAACTCGGTGATCCGCGCCGGCGCGGGCGACCTCTTCAGCCAGCGCGGCGCCTTCACCTCGGACCCGGCGGTCACGCTGCGCATGCAGTCGATCGACTTCCGGCTGCTCGGCGATGGTTCCGGCTTCGTCGGCACCGCCGAGCTCGACGCGGGCGCGAGCTTCCTCATGAGCGCCGGCTCGCTCGGCGGCTCGCTCGACGCGACGAACGCCTCGTCCATCGACGCCACGGGCTCCGTGGCCGGCAACGTCGCGCTCGCCGACTCGATCCTCCGTGCGAGCGGCGGCGACTCGACCACCGCCGGCACGCTGTCGATCGGCGGCGATCTCTCGATCGACGCCGGCTCGACGTACTTCGCGAACGTCTTCCTGAACGACGTCGCCCCGAACATCCGCGCGTCCGACCGCATCGACGTCACGGGCAGCGTCTCGCAGGCCGGAACGGTCGTGGCGGTGCTGAACCGCGACGTGTCGCCCGGCGACCTGATCCCGGCGCCCGGCGAGACGCGAACGTGGCAGCTGATCACCTCGACCGCCGGCACCGGCGCGTTCGACGTCGCGCAGCTGCGCGTGGTCGATCCGACCTCGGGCACGGACACCACGATCAACCTGCCGATCAACGGCACGATGACGACGGTGCTCGTCCGCTACTCGACGGTCTTCGACGCGACCGGCGCGAGCATCACGCTGTTCGGCATGAGCTCGCTGCCGCCGGACCAGCTGTTCAACACGTCCTGCGGCACCGTCTCGGGCGCCGAGATCAACGACCTCGTCGCGGAATTGCAGCGGATCTCCGCGAACGGCACGGCGGATGCCGCGGCCGTCGCCGACGCGCTGCTCCTCGGTACCGCCGAGCAGATTCCGCCGTCGTACGTCGCGACCCAGCAGCGCAACCCGTACGCCGACCCCGACGTCATCCTCGACTCGAACGCGATGGCCGGCCGCGTGGCGATGCTCCGCCTGATGCAGCAGCGCGACGGCGCGCTCGGCGGCGCCGCCGCGAAGGCCGCCGACGCGAGCAACGGCCGCGCTCCCGACGTCGCGGCGCAGGCCGCGGATCAGCCGTACCGCTACGGCGCGCCGCTGAACGGCCCGACGCCCGACGAGGGCGCGCGCGCGTGGATGCGCGGCTACGGCTTCTACGAGGACATCGATCCGGAGAATTGCGCGGAGTGCGGCTACGACGCGTCGATCGGCGCGGCGATGGTC
>JAIYBS010000360.1 GCA_027488415.1 Planctomycetaceae bacterium
ACGAGGTCGAGCCAGTGCCGCGCCCAGCGCACGCCGTACTCGGGGCTCTCGAGGAGCCGGTCGATGAGGCGTTCCCACGCGTCGGGACGCCCGTCGGCCACGAAGGCGCGGACCTCGTCGGGCGTCGGCGGCAGGCCGGTCAGGTCGAACGTCGCGCGGCGGATGAGCGCCTCGCGCGAGGCCTCGGGCGCGTGCTCCACGCCGGCCGCCTCGAGCTTGGCCAGGATGAACCGGTCGATCGGCGTGCGGATCCACGCGGATTCGCGAACCTCCGGCGGCGCGGGCGCCTCCAATGGCTTCCAGCTCCACCAGGTCTCGCGTGCCTTCAGTGCGCGCTTCTCGAGGAGCTCGGGCGAGGGTGCCGCGTCGCCGTGGCGGTCGGCGCCGGCCGCCGGGTCCTTGGCCGCCGGGTCGTCGGCAGTCGCCTCGAAGGCAACGACGACCCCCGCCAGCGCCGCCACGCCCAATGCCGACAGCCACCGCGCGGGGCGCGCGCGGGGGGCGTCGTCCGTCGGGCCGGCGGGGCGTGCGGCCATCGCATCTGATACTGCCCGGTCCGCCGTCAGTTTCAAGCTTCAGGCGAATATCGTTCGCGATCATGCGCGCAATCGCCCTCGTGCTGTCCGTGCTGCTGAGCGTCCTCGGTTCCGGGAACGTGCTCGCCCAGGCGACCCCTCCGCGGACGCCCGCCGGACCCCGCGTGCCGCTCAACCCGCGCGCGTACGGCGCCGAGCGGATCGTCGTGCTGCACTACGCGCGGCTCGACGGCGACTACGACGGCTGGAACGCGTGGGCGTGGCCGCAAGGCAAGGACGGCGCCGCGTTCCGCTTCGACGGCGAGGACGCGTTCGGGCGCTTCGCCGTGATCCCGCTCCCCGCGAAGGAGAAGGTCGAGCGCGTCGGCTTCATCGTCCGCAAGGGCGACTGGGAGCGGAAGGACTTCGACGGCGACCGCTTCATCGAGGTGTCGAAGAAGCCGGTGACCGAGGCGTGGGTCGTCTCGGGCGACGCCACGGTGCACGCGACCGCGCCGAGCGTCGACCGGACGGTGAAGGTGGTCGGCGCGTTCCTCGACGGACGCGACCGCGTGACGCTCGCCACCAGCGCGCCGCTCGACGACGGACAGCGCGCGAAGGTGCGCGTGCTGGCCGCGGGGCAGGCGGGCGGCAAGGGCGCGGCGGGCGGCGCCGTCGCCCCGACCACGCTGCGCGTGAAGTCCGCGCGCGCGGTGCGCGGCAGCGGCGCGGCATCGCCGATCACGGAGGTCACGCTCTCGCGCGAGGTGCGCGACGACGAGATCGCGTCGCTCCGCATCGAGGTTCCCGGCCAGCCTCCCGCGACCGTGTTCGCGCGCGGCGTGCTCGACGACGAGGCGTTCCAGGCGCTCGACGCGGAGCTCGGCGCGCGGTGCACGCAGTTCCAGACGGTGTTCCGGACGTGGACGCCGGTCGCGTCGTCGGTCGACCTCCTGCTCTTCGATTCCCCCGACGCCGGCAGCGCCTCGCGCACGATCCCGCTGCGGCGCGAGGCGAAGGGCGCGTGGAGCGCGACCGTTCCCGGCGACCTGCACGGCAAGGGCTACCTCTACCGGATCACGAGCTACGGTGATTCGCGCGACACGAAGGACATCCACTGCTTCGCGGCGACGCGCGACTCCGGCCGCTCGATCGTCGTCGACCTCGACCGCGTGAAGCCGGACGGCTGGGACGCGACGCCCGTGCCGACGATCGCGCGCCCCACCGACGAGGTGCTCTACGAGCTGCACGTGCGCGACTTCAGCATCGCCGACTCGAGCTGCCCCGAGCCGAGGCGCGGCACGTACCTCGGGCTGCTGCACGAGGGCACCGGACCCGCGGGCGGCCCGACCGGGCTCGCGTACCTGCGCGCGCTCGGCATCACGGCCGTGCACCTGCTGCCGGTCGCCGACCAGCCGACGCCGCCGGATCGCTACAACTGGGGCTACTGGATCGACCTCTTCAACGTGCCCGAGTCGAACTACGCGGCCGACCGCGTCGACCCGCTCGCCGCGATCCGCGAGCTCCGCACCGCGATCGAGGGCCTGCACGCGGCGCGGATCCGCGTGATCCTCGACGTCGTCTACAACCACACCTGCTCGAGCCGCGAGTCGAGCCCGTTCGACCGCACGGTGCCGTTCTACTACTTCCGCACCGCGGCCGACGGCGCGTACGCGAACGACGCCGGCTGCGGCAACAGCGTCGCGGACGAGCGGCCGATGGTGCGCAAGTTCATCCTCGACTCGCTCGCGTTCTGGCTGACGCAGTACAAGGTCGACGGGTTCCGCTTCGACCTGCTCGGAACGCACGTGCCCGAGACCGTGCGCGCGATCTGCGCGCGCGTGCGCGAGCTGCGGCCCGACGCCACGCTGTACGGCGAGCCGTGGACGGGCGGCGGTCCGATCCGCTTCGGCAAGGGCGCGCAGAAGGGACTGCCGATCGCGGTGTTCAACGACCACGTGCGCGGCGCGCTGCGCGGCGACACCGACGGCTCGGGCGCGGGCTTCGCGACCGGCCCGGGCGGCGACGCGGGTGCGGTGCGGCGCGGCGCGACGGGATCGATCGACGACTTCGCGCAGGAACCCGCGGAGACCGTGAACTACGTGAGCGCGCACGACAACCTCACGCTCGTCGACAAGATCGCGAAGGCCGCGCCGCAGGCGGACGCGGCGACGCGGCGCGCGATGCAGAAGCTCGCGATCGGCGCGGTGCTCGCGTTCCAGGGCGTGCCGTTCATCGAGGGCGGCAGCGAGATCTGCCGTACCAAGGGCGGCGACCACAACAGCTACGAGTCGGGCGACGCCGTCAATCGCTACGACTGGACGCTCGCCGGGCAGTGCACGGAGGTGCGCGACTGGGTGGCCGGCATGATCGCGATCCGGCGCGCGCACCCCGCGTTCCGCATGGACGACGACGCGCAGGTCCGCAAGGCAGTCGAGTTCCTGGCCACGGACGGCGCGGTGGTCGGGTGGACGATCGACGGCACGGTGGCGAAGGACCCGGCGCGGCGCGTGCTCGTGGTGCTCAACGGCGAGGACGGGGCGCGGCAGGTCACGCTCCCGTCCGGACAGTGGTCGGTGCTTGCCGACCACGACTCGGCAGGCCCCGAAACGCAGGGCAGGGTGACGGGGACCGTCACCCTGCCCGCGTATTCGATGCTGGTCGTGACGCAGTGAGTCGCGCGCCGGCGGCATCGCTCGCACGCGTCGACCGCGTAGACTCTGGGCGTCTCGCGGGGCGTAGCTCAGCTTGGTAGAGCGCCTGCTTTGGGAGCAGGAAGTCGTCGGTTCAAGTCCGGCCGCCCCGATTCACTGAAAATATGCCGGGGGCCCCCCGGCATATTTTCCGTCACTCGACCCAGCGCACGTCGACGATCACGTCCCGCCCGGGGCGGACGTCGCTGCGCAGCCATTCGGCGAAGCGCTTCTCGAAGAACTCCCGCCCGGCGTCCTCCGCGCGCGCGCGCACCTTCGGGTCGCTCACGGCCTCGAGGAGCCGCGGCCGCACCTGGCGCACCAACTGATCGCGATTGTCGAGGCCCAGCCAGCTCCGCGCGTACCGCAGCCCGCTGTTGCGCTCGGTGAACTCGATCGACTCCGGGACGATCGCGAGCATCTCCGCGTCCACGCGCGGGCGCGGCGCGAGCACGACGATGCGCGCCGGCTCGCCCTCCTTGCCCGGCACGAACACCACGTCGCGATCGGTCATCCGGTCGACGGGCACCACGAACTGCGCGCGGCAGTTCTTCGCCTCGACGCGGCTGTAGGTGTCGCCGTACCACGTGTCCTCGACGAGGTCGACCGACACGTCCGCCGCATGCGTGAAGACGACGAGCTTCGGCGTGCGGTCCTCGCCGCGCAGCACGACGAGCGGATTCGTGACCGCCGTCGGCTTGAGCGCGTCCGCGAGCGTCGCGACGAGCTTCCGCGCCTCGCCGCCGCCGGCGCGCATCGCCTCGGCCGGCGTGCACTGGCGCAGCCAGTCGAACGCGAACCAGGCGATCGCCACCGCGGCCGCGCACGTCAGCCCCCACGAGAGAACGCCCGCCGTCGCGCGTCGCGCGGTGCCGTCGCCCTTTCCGCTCGTCGGTTCCTTGGTCACTCGATGCCTGTTCGCCGATCAGTCGATCGGCTTCTCGAGCACGTCGGTCCACATCTTGTTCATCGCGGCGCGGTCCGCCTCGGACCAGTGCTCGCGGTTGATGAACTGCGTCACCTTGTTGCTCGCCTCCTGCACCTTCACCTGCGCCTGCTCGTAGTCCTTGGCCATCTTGTCGTCGCCCTGGCCGGCCTTGATGGTGCGCCACAGCTTCACCATCTTGACCTGCGCCTCGCGGTGCGACTTGATCAGGTCGTTGATGCCCGCGTACTTCGAGGCGTTCGAGCGCTTCGGCTGCTTGGGCTCCTCCTTCTGCGCCGGATCCTGGCCGGCCGGGTCCTGCGGTGCGGCGGAGGCGACTGCGGGCGCGGCGAAAATGACCGAAACCACGGCGATCGACAGGGCATTGCGGAGGATCATCGCCGTATCTTACCCCGCAGGACAGCCATGAACGAAGCACCGCGACGCATGAACCGGACCCCCCGCAACGCGCCCCGCCGCGGCTTCACGGTCACCGAGCTGGTGATCGTGATCGGCATCATCGCGCTGATCGTCGCGATCCTCGTGCCGACGATCTCCAAGGTCCGGGCGCGCAGCCGCACCGTGAAGTGCCTGGCGAACCAGCGGCAGATCACGCTGGCGAACTACTCGTACGCGATGGCGAACTCGTCGCGGCTGGTGAGCCCGAGGACGGACCCCAACGGGACCGCGTTCATCGACGGCGCCAACCAGCCGATGACCTCGCTCGGCTGGAGGCACCACTGGGTGAACTCGCTCGACAACGGCAGCACGAACCAGTATGTCGTCTACCAGGGCGGCCGCAAGTTCGAGACGTCGCTCGCGATCACCTCGGGCGT
>JAIYBS010000226.1 GCA_027488415.1 Planctomycetaceae bacterium
GGGCTCCCTGTCCACGTCGACAGATGGGCCCCCGAGCGCCCCATTCCGCCATGAACAGCGAATCCACCGGTCGCCGGCCCCCAGATCCCGAGTTGACGCACTTCCTCGTCGAGCTGCACGCCGTCGATGGCCTTGCCGCGCAGTGGTGCATGGAAGCCGCGCCGGACGTGCAGTCGGCGGCGGCCGCCGCGGTCGATCGCAGTCCCGGATTCCGCGTCGTCCGGATCATGGCGTCCGACGGCACCGTGCACGACCGCGAATCCGCGCCCGGGTGGGAATCGGCATAGGCTCCCGTCATGTCCCTCATCGAGCCCGGCCGCAAGGCCCCCGCGTTCTCCGCGCCGGACCAGTCCGGCACCGTTCATTCGCTGAAGGGGCTCGCGGGCTCGACCTTCGTCCTCTACTTCTATCCGAAGGACGACACCTCGGGCTGCACCGTCGAGGCGTGCTCCTTCCGCGACGGCTGGGCGAAGTACCGCAAGGCCGGCGTGCAGGTCCTCGGCGTCAGCCCCGACGGACCGGCGAGCCACACGAAGTTCGCCCGGAAGTTCAAGCTGCCGTTCCCGCTGCTCGTCGACGAGCCCGCGTCGGGGAAGGCGCCGAAGCTCTGCTCGGCGTTCGGCGTCTGGCAGGAGAAGTCGATGTACGGCCACAGCTACATGGGCGTGGCCCGCACGACGTACGTGATCGGGCCCGACGGGAAGGTGCTCGCGCGCTTCGACAAGGTGAAGCCCGACGGGCACGCCGACAAGGTGCTCGCCGCGATCGCCGCGCTACCCTCCGCTGCATGCAAGGTCTCGAAGTCGAGCTCCGCTTCCTCCGCCTCCACCCCGGCGCGCACGTCCCGTGCTACCAGACCGGCCACGCCGCGGGCCTCGACCTCCACGCGTGCCTCGAAGGCCCGGTGACCCTCGCGCCGGGCGACATCGCGCTGATCCCCTGCGGCTTCGCGATGGCCATCCCGCACGGGTTCGAGGGCTCGGTGCGTCCGCGCTCCGGACTGGCGACGAAGCATGGCATCTCGATGCCGAACGCGCCGGGCACCGTCGACAGCGACTACCGCGGCGAGATGAAGGTGCCGCTCATCAACCTCGGCCGCGAGGCGTTCGTCGTCGAGCACGGCATGCGCGTGGCGCAGATGGTGATCGCGCCCGTGGCGCGCGCGACCGTGCGCGAGGTGACCGAGCTCGACGGCACCGCGCGCGGCGCGGGCGGCTTCGGGAGCACCGGCACCGGGCACCGCGGGTGACCGCGGGGGCCTGCGCCATCCCCGTATCATCCACGGAATGACCACCGCGACCGCCACGGAAGTGAACGTCCCGCTCCTTGACCTGAAGGCCCAGTACGCGACCATCCGCAAGGAAGTCGAGCCGGCGGTCCTCGAGGTCTGCGAGAGCCAGTACTTCATCGGCGGCCCGAAGATCGACCAGCTCGAGAAGGAGGTCGCCGCGTACTGCCACGCGAAGCACGCGATCGGCTGCGCGAACGGCTCTGACGCGATCCTCCTCGCGCTCCAGGCGCTCGACGTCGGACCCGGCGACGAGGTCATCCTCCCGACCTTCACGTTCTTCGCGACGGCCGGCAGCGTGCACCGCCTCGGCGCGCGGCCGGTGTTCGTCGACATCGACCCGGTCACCTACAACATCTGCCCGAAGTCCGTCGAGCAGGCGTTCGGGTGCTGCAAGCGCGTCAAGACGCTGATGCCGGTGCACCTCTTCGGCCAGGCCGCCGACCTCGACGCCGTGATGGCGATCGCGAAGGCGCGCGGCCTGACCGTGGTGGAGGACTGCGCGCAGGCGATCGGCACCGAGGACGTGCACGGCCGTCGCGTGGGCAGCGTCGGCGACATCGGGACCTACAGCTTCTTCCCGTCGAAGAACCTCGGCGGCTTCGGCGACGGCGGCATCATGGCGACGAACTCCGACGCCCTGTCCGCGCGCATGAAGCGCCTGCGCAACCACGGCATGGAGCCGAAGTACTACCACCACGAGATCGGCATGAACTCGCGCCTCGACGCGCTGCAGGCCGCGGTGCTGAGCATCAAGCTCCGACACCTCGACGCCTGGAGCGCCGCGCGCCAGCGGAACGCCGCGTGGTACGACGACTTCTTCCGCGCGGCCGGCGCGGCGGACAGCTCCGTGGCCGTCGACGCGGGCGGGCTTCCGCTCCGCTTCCCGAAGGCCCCCGCGAAGGGCCGGCACATCTACAACCAGTACGTGGTGCGCGTCCCCGCGCGGATCCGCGACGCGGTGCGCGACGAGCTGGCGAAGCGCAAGATCGGCACCGAGATCTACTACCCGCTCTGCCTGCACATGCAGGAGTGCTTCCGGTTCCTCGGCTACACGCCGGGCGTCTTCCCGAATGCCGAGCGCGCCGCCCAGGAAGTGATCGCGCTGCCGATCTACGGCGAGCTGAGCGACGCGCAGCGCTCGTGGGTGGCCGAGAGCGTGGTCGACGTGGTCCGCCGTCTCGCGTGAGCCGACGGACCGATCACGTCACGCCAGCAGGCCGAGTCCCGTGAGCCCGATCGGCTCGCGGGCGAAGAACGGCTCCGCCGACTCGGTCCCGATGCGGCTCCCGAAGTAGGTGCCGGCGGCATCGAGCCAGTCGGCGACCTTCCGGTTGCGCTCGTTCACAACGAACTGGCTCCGGTAGGCGAGCACCGCCTCGCGCTTTCGGGCCGCGAAGCCCGTGGTGTCCACGAGGAACGATGGCTGCGGCACGATGCGCAGGTGCGTCGCGTAGTAGTGGAAGAGCCACTTCGGGTAGATCGGATCGCCCGGCAGGTCGGTCTTCGTCAGCTTCGCGTCGAAGCGCGCGTCCTCGACGATCCGCGTCCCGGCGACGTGGTCGGGATGCGCGTCCTCGGGGTAGGGGACGAAGAGCACGTCGGCCCGGAACGTGCGGATCACGGACGCCACCTTGCGGCGCGCCTCGGGCGAGTGGGTGACCGTGCGGTTCGGGAGGTCGAGCGTGATGCGCTCGGCGCCGAGGATGCGGGCCGCCTCGGCGGATTCCCGCGCGCGCGTCTCCCGGTCGCCGTGCGGCGTCGGCTCGCCGTCGGTGAGGTCGAGGAGCAGCACGCGATGGCCCTGCGACGCGAGCCGCGCGATCGTGCCGCCCATGCCGAGTTCCTGGTCGTCCGGATGCGGACCTGCCACGAGGATGTTCATGGCAGGAGCCTATCGCGACTTCGTCGGTCGCTGCGTCGCCGCGCGCGCGTCGATGGCGGACGCGAGGTCACGGAGCGACGCGAGGCCGCTGCCTGCCTGGCCGACCGACGGGAGCAGCACCGTGGCGACGGCGGCCGCGGAGACGCGCAGCTCCTCGGCAGTGGCGGCATCGTGCCGCGCGCGCGCGCGCTGCTCCTCGATCAGGAGCCTCGAGAGCAGCATGAGCTCGCCGCGGCTGGCGCCGAGGAACGCGCCCGGCGACGGCACGTCGCGCACTGCCACGAGCCGCGGACCGATGCCCGATCGCCCGGCGAGCCACGGGTCGAGCGTGCGCGCGAGGCCGTCGGCCACCAGCACGAGCGGCAGGTCGCGGTCGAGCTGCGCGAGCTCCCGGTCGACGGCATCGTCCTGTCGCGCGACGAGCGCCTCGACGGCGAGCACCGCCCGCGCGTTGAGCGCCTTCGGGTGGATCCGCCAGCCCTCTTCCGGCGGCGCGAAGCCGCCCCACGCCCCGAGCCGCCGCTCGACGCTTGCCTCCGCGGCGGCCGTGCCGAGCGCGTCGAGCACCTCGAGCGTCCGGACGGCGCGGAGCATCGCACGCGAGGCGTCCGCGGAGCCGCGCCCGTCCGCCCAGCCGCGCGCCCAGTCCGCCCGCCGGCGGTCGATCTCCCTGAGCAGGTCGTCGGCACGACCCGCGCACGATTCGCGCGCGGCCGGATCCGCGCGGCGGAGCCGTCGCTCGAACGCGCCGGGCTCGAAGGCACGGAGCTCCGCGTCGAGCGCGACCATCGCGGATCGTGCCGCCGGCCGCCGTGCCTGATCGCGGAGCGCCGCGGCCCACGCCTTCGCCGCTGCCTCGAAGGGGCGTCTCGAGTGCGCGTGCGCCGCGGCGATTCCCGCGGCCCATCGCGTGATCGCCGCGTCGAGCTCGGCCTTGGTCCACGACTCCGGCATGATCGGCGGCGCAGCCGCGGCGGCGGTCGCCTTCGAGGCTGCGGGATCGCCGATCGTCGGCCACGCGGTCGATGGGATCGCCGGCGGTCGCGTCTCGGCGGCGGCGATCGCCTCCTCGAGCGGGCGCAGGGCCTCGGCGAGCGCGGCGTCCTCGGTCTGCGTGGGACTCGAGGCGATCCCGTGCGCGGCGATCGACGCGAATCGCGCGAGCGCCTCGCGGAACTGCGCCGCGGCCGGGCCGTCCGCGCGATCCTTCGCGATCTCCGCATCGATCGCGGCGCGAAGCGCGAAGAGTCGCAGTCCGGCGATCGGCATCGCCTGCTCCGCCGGTCCCAGGCCGGCACCGCGGAACAGCAGATCGAACGCCACGCGTCGCAGGGCGATCCGTGACTCGCGCGCGGGTCCCGCGGCCTCCGCGGCAAGCGCGTCGAGCTCCGTCCGAAGGGTCCTGGTCGCGTCGAGGAGCGCGCTGTCGCGGGCAAGCGACGGAGGCAGCGCCGGCAGCTGCGCGGTCGCGACGCAGGCGGAGGCGAGCGCAGCGAGGAAGGCGGCGATGCCCCGAACGAACCTCACGTCTCGGTCGCTCCGTAGCGGACCCACTCGAGGCGCAGGCCGTGCGGCGGCAGCGTCGGGCCCGTGACCGTTCGGTCCCCGGTGGTGAGCGCCCGCCGCACATCCTCCGCGCCGAGCTTGCCGCGGCCGGCCTCGACGAGCGTGCCCGCGATGATGCGGACCATGTTGTAGAGGAACCCGGAGCCCGCGACCTCGAGGACGGCAAGCCCGGGCGAGGGCGAAAGCACCGTGCAGCCGTGGATCGTCCGGACCGTGCTCTCGCGGCCGTGGTTCACCTGTGCGAACGCGGCGAAGTCGTGGGTGCCGACGAGCGCGGCGGCGGTCGAGCGCATCGCGTCGGCATCGAGCCGGTGCCAGGTGTTCCAGATCGTGCGCCGCACGAAGAGGTCCTCGCCGCCGAGCCCTCGGTCGGAATGTCGGATCGTGTAGCGGTAGCACTTGCTGACGCAGTCGGAGATCGGGTCGAACCGGTCGTGCGCGAGCGCTGCCGCGCGCACCCGGACATCCGCCGGCAGCCGCGCGTTGATCGCGAGCGGCAGCTTCTCCACCGGCACGCGAGTCTCGGAGGTGAACGCGGCCACCTGGCCAATGGCGTGCACGCCGGCATCGGTGCGGCTGGCGCCGACGACCGGCACGCGCGACCCGGTGACGACGGCGACGGCCTCCTCGAGGACCCCCTGCACGGTGCGCAGCGGTTCCCGGTCGGGCGGCTCCTGCCGTTGCCATCCATGGAAGTCGGTGCCGTCGTAGGCGATCAGCAGGCGGTACCGGGGCATGGGATGCCGAGGATAGGCGGATGTGGCGGCCGGTCTTGTTTATAGGACATAGCAGGCCACCTGTCGTCGATTTCCTTCGCCGGATTCCGCGGGCTTCCCGTGCGCGCGCAAACCTTTGTTGGACTTGGTGCGTCTTGGGTCTAGAGTTGCAAGGACGATCAGCCAACGGGCGGTCGGTCCGTCGGCATCAACCAGATCCACACAGGAGTATCGCAGACATGAAGCATGCATTCATCGCCGCCTCGGCGCTCGTTCTCGGCAGCAGCGCCTTCGCGCAGGTCGTCGTCGACGGCACCGCGGAAGCGTCGTACGGCGACGCGCTCTCGACCCAGGTCTGCGGCACCGGGTTCGGCAACGCGACCGACGGCCTCCCCGGCACCTGCAACGGCAGCGAGCTCGATGCGGCCTACGCGGTGCTCGATACCACCGGCGGCTACCTGTACCTGACGTTCGCGGGCAACCTGCAGAGCAACTTCAACAAGTTCGAGCTCTTCATCGACTGCGTCGCGGGCGGCCAGAACGAGGTTCGCTCGGACAACCCGGACGTCGACTTCAACGGCCTGAGCCGCATGGGCGCGGACACCGTGAACGGCTTCCCCGGCCTGAAGTTCGATGCCGGCTTCGAGTCGGACTTCTACTTCACCTGCACGGGCGGCAACACCCCGTACACGCTCTACGCGAACTTCGCCCAGATGCTCACCGCGGGCGGCGGCATCGGTGCCTACATCGGCAGCAGCGCCACCGACCCGAAGACGGGCGTCATCCGCATCGATGACGCGACCTACGGCCTTCAGGTCGCGATGAACAACTCGAACGTCGCCGGCGTCGACGGCGACCCCGCGAACCTCACGAACTCGGGCGCCGGCGTCACCACCGGCATCGAGATCCGCATCCCGCTCGCGACCCTCGGCTGGGACGGCAACAGCCCGATCAAGGTGTGCGCCTTCGTCAACGGCGGCGGGCACGACTACGCGTCGAACCAGTTCCTCCCGCCGCTGCCGGCCGGCACCGGCAACCTCGGCGGCGACGGCCTCGGCGGCTACGTCGGCGGCTTCCCGGCCGCGCTGCGATTCGACCTCGGCACGATCCCCGGCGACCAGTTCTTCGTCATCGGCGGCGGCAGCCCGAACAACTGCCCGGCCGACCTCGACGGCGACGGCTCGGTGAGCGGCTCGGATCTCGGCGCCATGCTCGGCGCGTGGGGCGCCTGCCCCTGAGTCGGTGATCAGGAGCCGATGATCTCGGAATGACCTCCCGCGGGCCCGGCAGCGATGCCGGGCCCGCGGTGCTTTTGCGCTCGGTTCGCTCAGGCGTCGGCTCAGCCGCGATCGGTCGCGTCCGGCAGTCGTGCGCCGTCCTCGCCCGACGCGAAGAGATGCGCGGCCGAGAGATCCACGGTCACCGCGGCCTGCTCTCCCTCGACCAGCCGGTCGTCGTTCTCGACGCGGGCGGTGAGCCGCGTGGAGCCGCGCTGGAGCACGACGTCCATCCGGTCGCCGAGCCGCTCGATCGCGCGGATGGTCGCCGTCACGGCGGCGCCGTCCGCGGCGCCGGGACGTACGCGCAGCTGGTCGGGGCGGACGCCGAGCGCCACGGGCCCCGCCGGCGGAGCCGGCCAGCGCGACGCGGGCAGCGCGAGGTGCAGGTCCGTCGAGACGAAGGAGCCGGCCTCGCATCGCCCGTCGACGAAGTTCATGACCGGCGTGCCGACGAATCCGGCGACGAAGCGGTTCGCCGGTCGCCCGTAGCACTCGCCCGGCGTGCCGAACTGCTGCACCACGCCGCTCCTCATCACGACCATCCGGTCGGCGAGCGTCATCGCCTCCTCCTGGTCGTGGGTGACGTAGACCATGCTGGCCTTCGTGCGCCGGTGCAGCTCGCGGATCTCGGCGCGCATCTCGATCCGGAGGCGCGCGTCGAGGTTCGAGAGCGGCTCGTCGAAGAGGAACACCTGCGGCTCGCGCACCAGCGCGCGCCCGAGCGCGACGCGCTGCCGCTGCCCGCCCGAGAGCGCGCGGGGGAGCCGGTCGAGCAGGGCGGTGATGCCGAGCGTCGCCGCGACCTCGTCCACCTTGCGGCCGATCGCCTCGAGCTCCGCCCGGCGCGCGGCGCCGTCGGTGAATCGGGCGAGGAGCCCGGCGTGCCGCCGGCGGCGCATCAGGCCGAATTCCATGTTCCGCCGGACCGTCATGTGCGGGTAGAGCGCGTAGTTCTGGAAGACCATCGCCACGTCGCGGTCCTTGGGCGGCAGGTCGTTCACCAC
>JAIYBS010000111.1 GCA_027488415.1 Planctomycetaceae bacterium
ACGGCGGGTTGCCGACGACCGCGTCGAACGTCCGAGCCCATGCTCCGGCCGCGAGCGAGTCGCCGCAGCGCACCGACTGCGCCCAGGCCGACGCGGTTCCGCCGAATCGCGCGCGAAGGCGCACCCGCGCGATCGCGACGGCCATCGGATCGAGGTCCATCCCGTGCAGGCGAACGGCCAGCGACGCGCCGCCTCGCGCGCGGTCGCGCATGCGATCCCCGGCCGCGACCAGGAAGTGCCCCGTGCCGCACGCCGGATCCGCGACCGATGCGCGCCGCGCGATCGCCGCCGTGAGTCCTGCATCACCGAGCACCTCCGCGACGACTTCGTCGGGCGTGTACCAGCTGCCGGTCGACCGGCGGCCCGGCCCCGCCTCGCCGGCCCGCTTCGCCGACTCGTACCCGCGGGCGACGGCCTCGATCCACGCGCCTCGCTCGCCGCGCGGCACGGAGGACAGCGCCTCCTCGACGGACTCCGTCAGAAGATCGGCATGCACCGGATCCATGCGGTCTCGCGCGGCGAGCCGCGCTCAGTCCTTGCCGGCGACCGCGGCCTCGCGGTCGCGCGCGGAGCGCTCGGAGCGGCGACGCTCGGCCTCGCGGAGGATCCGCTTGCGCATGCGGACCGCGGTCGGAGTGATCTCGACCAGCTCGTCCTCCTCGATGTACTCGAGGGCGGCCTCGAGGCTCAGGAGCCTGGGGGCCTTGAGGACGACCGTCGCCTCCTTGTTGTCGCGCACGTTCGAGAACGGCTTGAGGCGCACCGCGTTCACGACGAGGTCGTTGTCGCGCGCGTTCTCGCCGACGATCATGCCCTCGTACACCGGGTCGCCCGGCTGCACGAACATCACGCCGCGCTCGCAGAGCTGCAGCAGCGCGTAGGTCGTCGCGGTCCCCGGCTCGTTGCCGATCATCACGCCGTTCTGGCGCTTCTTGACGCTGCCCGAGGCCGGCCGGTACCCGATGAACGAGTGGTGCATGACCGCCTCGCCGGCGGTCACGTTGAGGAGCCGGGTGCGGAAGCCGATGAGGCCGCGCGCCGGGATGTCCGCCTCGATGTGCATGCGTGCGCCGCGCTGGTCGACCTTCAGGATCTCGCCGCCGCGGCTCCCGAGGAGCTCGAGGGCCGAGCCCATGCTCGAGGAGTCCGTGTCGATGCTGACTCGCTCGAACGGCTCGCTGCGCACGCCGTCGATCTCGCGCTCGATGACCTCGGGCTTGCCGACGGTGAGCTCGTAGCCCTCGCGGCGCATGTTCTCGAGCAGGACGCCCAGGTGCAGCAGGCCGCGGCCGGAGACGCGGAACTCGTCGGCGCTGTCGCCGGGCGAGACGCGCAGCGCGACGTTCCCGCGCAGCTCGCGGTCGAGGCGCTCGGCGATCTGCCGCGTCGTGACGAACTTGCCTTCCTTGCCGACCATCGGGCCGTCGTTGATGCGGAAGATCATGTGCAGCGTGGGCTCGTCGACCTTCACGCGCTCCATGGGCGCCGGGTTCTCGATGTCCATGATGGTGTCGCCGATCTCGATGTCGGCGATCCCCTCCATCGCGCACAGGTCCCCTGCCCGGATCTCCCCGACCTCGCGGCGGCCGAGTCCCTCGAAGCGGTTGACCTTGAGGACACGGGCCTTCTTGACGGTGCCGTCGGCCTTGCTGACGCCGACCTGCTGGCCGGCCTTCAGGACGCCCTTGTAGACGCGGCCGATCGCGATGCGGCCCACGTACTCGCTGTAGTCGAGGTTGGTGACGAGCGCCTGCAGCGGCGCGGCGACGTCCTCCTGCGGCGCGGGCACGCGCTCCGCGATCACGCGGAACAGGTCGTGCACGCCGTTGTCGCGCATGTCGATGTCACGGTTCGCCCAGCCGCTGCGGCCGGACGCGTAGACCACCGGGAAGTCGAGCGCGATGTCGTCGGCGCCGAGGTCGACGAGCAGGTCGAAGACCTCGTCGATCACCGCCGACGGACGGCCGTCCGGTCGGTCGCACTTGTTGATGACGACGATCGGGCGCAGTCCGAGCTCGAGCGCCTTGCCGAGCACGAACCGCGTCTGCGGCATCGGTCCCTCGAGCGCGTCGACGAGGAGCAGGCAGCCGTCGGCCATGCGCAGCACGCGCTCGACCTCGCCGCCGAAGTCGGCGTGGCCCGGGGTGTCGAGGATGTTGATCCGGAACTCCTGCCCCGCGAGCGCGCCGGCCTCGGGGCCGAACGTGTAGTTCACGGCGCAGTTCTTCGCGAGGATCGTGATGCCGCGCTCGCGCTCGAGCGGGTTCGAGTCCATCACGCACTCCTGGCCCGGCGCGGACGCCTTGAAGGCACCGGCCTGCTTGAGGAGGGCATCGACCAGGGTGGTCTTGCCGTGGTCGACGTGAGCGATGATGGCGACGTTGCGGAGCGGCATGTGGAGCCCCGCAGTCTATCACAGCCCGTACATGGGCCGAAGCTTCCCCTCCAGGTGCCGCAGGAACGGCTCCGCGCTGAGCGGCTTGCCCGTCACGTGCTCGCAGAGCTCCGCGCTCAGGTAGCGGCGGCCGTGACGGTGGATGTTCGCGTTCAGCCACGCGAGAAGCGGCCTGAACTCGCCCTTTGCAAAGCCCTCGTCGAGCCCGGGGATCGCCTCGCGCGCCTTCTCGAAGAACTGCGCCGCGTAGAGCGTGCCGAGGGTGTAGGTCGGGAAGTACCCGATCATGCCGCCCGACCAGTGGACGTCCTGCAGGCAGCCGCGGCGGTCGTCGGGCACCGTGAGCCCGAGGAAGTCCTTGTACAGGCGGTTCCACTCGCCGGGCAGGTCCTTCACGTCGAGCGCGCCCGAGATCATCGCGCGCTCGAGCTCGAAGCGGACCATCACGTGCATGTTGTAGGTCGCCTCGTCGGCGTCGACCCGGATGAAGCCCGGCTCGACGACGTTCGCGGCCTCGTACACCTGCTCCGCCGAGAAGCGGTCCGCGGCGGAGCCGAAGTGCTCGCCGAGGCGCGCCTTCGCCCAGCGGCAGAACGGCATGCTCCTGCCGACCTGGTTCTCCCAGAGCCGGCTCTGGCTCTCGTGGATCGAGAGGCTCACCGCCTCGCCCATCGGCGCCGCGATCCATGCCGGATCGAGGCCCTGCTCGTACATGCCGTGGCCGCTCTCGTGCATCGTGCTGCCGAGTCCGTCGAGCAGGCATCGCTCCGAGTAGCGACTCGTCATCCGTACGTCGTTGCAGTGGCTCCCGCCGCAGAACGGATGCGTGCTGCGGTCGAGGCGACCGCGGCCGAAGTCGAAGCCGATCGCCCCGCTCACGAAGCGCGCGAAGCGCTCCTGCGCGTCGATGTCCATCGGGTGGTCGTTGAACGAGCCGTCCGGCCGGCGCGGTGCCGCCTTGACCGCGTCGAGGAGCGGCTGGAGCCGCGCGCGCAGCGGCGTGAAGACGCCCGCCACGTACTTCGCGGTGCAGCCGGGCTCGAAGCTGTCCGCGAGCGCGTCCCAGCGCTCACCGCCGGCGCGATCCCAGCCGAAGCAGTCGGCCTTCTCGCGGTTCAGGCGCACGATCTTCTCGAGCCACGGGCGGAAGCGGGCGAAGTCGCTCGCCTTCCGGGCCTCGGCCCACTCGTGCTGCGCCACGCTCGCGGTCGAGGCAAGCTCCTCGACGAGGCGCGCCGGGAGCTTGGTGGCCTTGTCGAAGTCCCGCCGGAGCTCGCGCACGTTCACCCGGTCCGGGTGCGTCGCGGGGAGCGCGGCGATGGCAGCCTCGGCGCGCGCGAGCGCGTCGCCCAGCCTCGGGTCGGTCGACATCCCGTGCTCGAGCCGCGCGAGCTGCGCGAGCTGCCGCGCCCGGTGCTCGAGGCCACCGAGGGGCATCATCGTCTCCTGGTCCCACCCGAGGATCGCCGCGGTGCTCCCGAGGACGCGGGCCTCGCGCGCGAGCGCGACGGCCTCCTCGACGGCGGGGTGCGAGCCGGACTTCGTGGCGTCGAGCGTGGTCATGAACGGATCATAGGAAACGCGAGCGGCGCGCCCCGCGTGGGACGCGCCGCTCGGAATCTCCGTGGTGGACCGGGCCGCGCCCGGCGACCGTCACTTCGCGGCGGGCTGCGGCGGGGCCGCGGCGGTGCTCGCCGGGACGAGCGGCTCGAGGTACTTGACGACCTCGTCGCGCTTCGCGTCCACGCGGTTGCGCGCGTGGTCGATCGCGCCCCAGCCGCGCTGGTCCTTGACGGACTTGTCGCAGCCGGCATCCATGAGCATCTTGATCTTCTCGACGTCGTTGCCGTAGGCGCACGCCATCAGGAAGCAGGTCATGCCCATCGCGTTCTTCGCCTCGAGGTCGGGCTTCTTCGCGAGGAGGATCTTCACGGTCTCGACCTTGCCGGTGCGGATCGCGCGCATGAGCGCGTTCTCGCCCGTCAGGCGGTCGGTGACCTTCGGATCCGCGCCCTTGTCGAGGAGCATCGTGACCGTCTCCGGCTTGCCCACGCCGGCGGCCCACATGAGCGGCGTCATGCCGTTCACGTCCTGGATGTTCGGGTTCGCGCCGGCACCGAGCAGGATGCCGACCGTGTCGGGTCCGCCCAGCCCGGAGGCCCAGAGGAGCGGCGAGCCCTGCACCTGGTCGCGCGCGTTGGCGTCGCCTCCGGCGGCCAGCAGCGCCTTGAGCGCATCGACCTTGCCCCGCTCCGCGGCGACGGTCACCGGGGTCTTGCCGGTGCGGTCCTGCGCGTTCGGGTTGGCCTTCGCGTCGAGGAGAACCTTGATGACCTCCATGTTGCCGCCCTCTGCGGCGAAGTGCAGCGCGGTGCGCTGCGACATGCGCTCCTGGGCCTCGGTGCCGCCGCCGCCGGCCATCGCGGCCTTGAGCGCGGCCATGTCGCCCGAGCGGGCGGCGACGACGATCGCGGGCGACGCCTCGGCGGCCTTCGTCGGCGGGGGCGGGGTCATGCCGGGCTTGATCGCGCGCTTGACGATCAGCGAGAGCTGCGGCGCCTTCGGGTTGTCCGTCATCACCGAGATCTTGACGGAGCTGCCGGTCGCCTCCCA
>JAIYBS010000003.1 GCA_027488415.1 Planctomycetaceae bacterium
CCCGGCACGCCCGCGGCGCCTGCGTCGAGCAGCGGGCCCGCAATGACCTGGCGCCCGGACTGCTTGGCCCACGCCATCCAGCGGTCGACCTGGTCCCACACGAAGCGGCCCTGCGTGGGCTCGATCAGCGACCAGGGCGTCGGGACCGAGACGATGTCGAACTCGCGATGGAGCGACTTCGCCATCATCTCCGGGGACTTCTCCACCGGGACGCGGACGCCGAGCGCGCGCGCGGCGCCCTGCTTGCCGTAGCGCGCGTGGAGCATCCACTCCGCGCGGCGCATCACGAGCTTCTCGCCCGCGAACGTGCCGATCGCGAGCGCCTCGCGGTGGAGCATCTCGGCGCGGAACGAGTCCTGCTCGAGCATGCCCGAGACGAACGCGCTCCGCGCGCGCTCGAAGAGCTCGAACGCCTCCGGCGCCTTCGCCGGGTCGAGGAGGCCCCACTGCTCGCTCTTCTCGAGGAAGATCTTGATGCGATGGCGCGCGAGCTCCTCGTACAGGCGGTACGGCTCGTCGCGCTGGCGCAGGAGGCAGGTCTGCAGCATCATGGTGCCGGCCTTGCCCGCATCGACCTCGAGGCAGAGCGCGATCGCGGCAGTCGGGTCGCTCGTCTTGCAGACGACCGCCCCGCCCTTGAACGCGACCGCTCCCCGCAGCGCCGTGTCGTCGGCGCCGAGGATGTGCGCGTTCACCAGCGGCCAGGAGCTCGCCGGTCCTTGCTCGTCGAACACCAGGAAGCGGAGCATCGGACGCGAGTGTAGCCGCCGCGGACGCACGGCCGGGATTCGCCGAGAAAACGCGCGGATTCCCGGCACGCGCGGCGATTACGATCCGCGTCATGACCGCGCTCCGCGAAGCCGATGCAGCCGACGCCGTGTTCGAGACGCACCTGCCCCTCGCCGGGCGACGACAGGGCAAGGTGCGCGACGTGTATTCGCTGCCCTCGGAGGCGGGCGCCGCTCCGAGGCTGCTCGTCGTCGCGACCGACCGCATCAGCGCGTTCGACGTCGTCATGCCGACGCCGGTGCCGGGCAAGGGTCGGCTGCTCACCGAGATCTCGATCGGCTGGTTCGGCTTCCTGCGGTCGCTCGGCATCGTCGGCGACCACCTCGTGGGGACGGACGTCTCGGGCATCGCCGGGCTCGGCGACGCCGAGCGGCGCATGCTCGCGGGGCGCTCGATGGTCTGCCGCGCGGCGCGCGTGGTGCAGGTCGAGTGCGTGGCGCGCGGCTACCTCGCGGGCAGCGGATGGCAGGAGTACCTCGCGTCCGGAACCGCGTGCGGCGTGCCGCTGCCGGCAGGGCTGCGCCAGTGCGACCGGCTGCCGGAGCCGATCTTCACCCCCGCCACGAAGGCGGCGGAGGGGCACGACGAGAACATCTCCTTCGAGCGGATGTGCGATGCCGTCGGCGGCGACCTCGCCGCGCGCCTTCGCGCGCTCACGCTGCGGATCTACGGGGCGGCCGCGGAGCGGGCACGCGCGCGCGGGCTGATCCTCGCGGACACGAAGTTCGAGTTCGGCTTCGCGCTCGACGCGGGCGGCGAGCCGACCGGCGAGCTGCTGCTCGTCGACGAGGTGCTCACGCCCGACTCGAGCCGCTATTGGCCGCTCGCGGGATACGCGCCCGGAAAGGACCAGCCGAGCTTCGACAAGCAGTACCTGCGGAACTGGCTCCTCGCGGAGGTGGCCGCCGGGCGATGGAGGAAGGAGCCGCCCGGACCCGAGCTGCCCGCCGAGGTGCTCGCCGAGACGCGGCGAAAGTACGAGGAGGCGGCGCGGCTGCTCGCGTGAGCGCTGCCGCGTTCAGCGGAGCGCAGCCTCGACGACGTTCCGCAGCAGCATCGCGACCGTCATCGGCCCGACGCCGCCCGGCACGGGCGAGATCCACCCGGCGACGGACCGCACCGACTCGAAGTCGACGTCGCCCACGGTGATCTTCTTGCCGTCCGGACCGTCGATGCGGTTGATGCCGACGTCGATCACCACCGCGCCGGGCTTCACCCAGTCGCGCTTCACCAGGCGCGGCACGCCGCACGCGGCGACGATCACGTCGCACTCGCGCGCGAGCTCGGGAAGCGCGGGCGTGAACTTGTTGGTCGAGTGCACGGTCGCCTCCTCGCGCATGAGGAGCACGGCGATCGGCTTGCCGACGATGTTGCTCGCGCCGATCACCGCGCAGCGCTTGCCGCGGAGCTCGATGCCGGTCGACTCGATCATCTCGAGCGACGCGAGCGCCGTGCACGGCACCAGGCTGCGGCGGCCGTAGACGACGTTCCCGATGTTCGCGGGGTTGACGCCCTCGACGTCCTTCTCCGGCGAGATCAGCGACTGGATGCGCTCGGCGTCGATGCCGGCGGGGAGCGGCAGGTGGAGCATCAGCGCGCGCACGCCGTCCTCGGAGTTGAGGAGGAGCACGCGTCCGGCGATGTCGTCGTACGTGGCGCCCGCGGGCAGGCGGTGGAGCACGTACTCGATGCCGACCTCCTCGCAGGTCTTCGCCTGGTTCATCGCGTAGATGCCCGCGGCGCGGTCGTCGCCGACGAGGATCGCGTCGAGGCGGACCCGCCGGCCGGATGCGGCGATCCGGGCCCGCAGCGAGCCGCGCACCGCGTCGGAAAGGGCCTTTCCGTCGATGATTCTCGCGCCGGGAGCGGTATGGAGGGGATCGTTCATGGGCGGGTTTTCGTCAGGCCGGATGGTATCGTCCGATCTCTCGGCAGCCCCGTCCGGC
Organism: Planctomycetaceae bacterium; assembly: GCA_027488415.1. Taxonomy (GTDB): domain Bacteria; phylum Planctomycetota; class Phycisphaerae; order Phycisphaerales; family SM1A02; genus UBA966. Next base: position 2,736 of record JAIYBS010000003.1, read on the forward strand.
CGCCGAACCAAGCTGGGACCAACACCATGACCACCATCGCCTCGATGCTCGCCCTGCGTTCCGCCCGTTTCGCCGCGCTCTCGCTCCTCTTCGCCGCCGGCGCGCACGCGCAGGACGCGGCGAACGAGGCCAAGGTCGAGCCGATGTCGATCGGAAGCCCTGCCCCCAGGCCCGAGATCGAGAAGTTCGTGCGCGGCGCCGAGCCGAAGTGGTTCGAGCCGGGCAAGGTCTACGTGATCGAGTTCTGGGCGACCTGGTGCGGGCCGTGCCGGATGAGCATGCCGCACATCAGCGACGTGGCCGACAAGTACAAGGACAAGGTGGTGGTCGTCGGCGTGAGCGACGAGAAGGTGGACACCGTCACCAAGTTCCTCGACACCGACGAGTGGAAGCAGAAGGCGCGCTACAACCTCTGCACCGACCCGGACCGCTCGACCCACCGGCAGTACATGGAGGCCGCCGCCCAGAACGGCATCCCGACCGCGTTCGTCGTCAAGGACCAGAAGGTCCAGTGGATCGGCCACCCGATGTCGATGGACGAGCCGCTGGCGAAGATCGTCGACGGCTCGTGGGACGCCGCGAAGTACAAGGCGGAGTTCGACGCCGAGACCGCGCTCGCCCGCAAGCAGATGGAGCGCCGCAGCGCGATGGCCAAGGCCCGCAAGGCCGGCGACTGGGACGCGATCGTCAAGATGATGGACGAGGACATCGCCGCGGCCCCGGAGCGCGCGAAGTCGTCGATGATGGTGAGCAAGTTCCAGCTGCTCCTGACCGACGCGAACAAGCCCGCGGACGGCTACGCGCTCGGCCGCGAGATCATGGCGGCGAACAAGGACAACGCGATGGTGCTGAACCAGATGGCGTGGTTCGTCGTCGACAGCGCGCGCGTCAAGGACCGCGACGTCGTGTTCGCGATGGAGGCGGCGAAGGCCGCCGTCACCGCGAGCAAGGGCGAGGACGCGGCGATCATGGACACCATGGCCCGCGCGTGCTGGGAGTCGGGCGACAAGGCGAAGGCCGTCGAGTGGCAGAAGAAGGCCGTCGAGAAGGCGGACGCCGAGATGGCGGCCGACCTGAAGGAGACCCTCAAGAAGTACGAGGGCGGCGAGGCGCCGGCCTCGACCTAGAAGACGTCGTGCGTGGTGCAGGATCCGGCTGCTCCGAAGGCGCCCGCGGCCCCGGCCGCGCCGGCGGCTCCGGCCGCGCCGACCGCCCCGGCGGCGTCGCCTGCGGGCCCGATGGACACGCCCCGCGTCCCCCGCGCGCCGCGCCCCGCGGCCAAGCTCACCGCGAACGCCGAGAAGGTCTTCCCGGCCGTGAC
>JAIYBS010000011.1 GCA_027488415.1 Planctomycetaceae bacterium
GGATGACCTCGCCGCCGAAGGTGCCGACGGCGACGCTCGGCCAGCCGACGAACTGGATCGCGGGCCATCCCTCGAACTGGAGGCGGACGCGGCTGCCGGGAACGGCGGTCCCGTCGGCGCGAACCTCCCGGGACGTGATCAGCGGCATGTCCATGCCGTCGATCCACGCCTCGACGAAGCGGGCCTCGGTGTCGGGGATCACCACGCAGATCGAGGAGCCGGGCTTGAGGAAGGCGCCCTCGGTCACGGCGACGCTGAGCACGATGCCGTCGCGCGGGGCGGTGACGACCTGCTGCGAGGACTTGCTGATCAGGATGTCGACCGCCGCGATGTCGCGCTCGGCGGAGGCGACGTCAGACTCCGCGGCGCGGCGGCTCGCGTTGGTCGCCGAGATGGACGCGTCGTAGTCGCGGCCGGTGCGCTCGAGGATCGCCTTCGACGCGGCGAGGTTCGCGCGCGCGCTGTCGTAGGCGAGCTTCGCGAGCTCGTAGTTGCGGCGGGATACGTCGCCCGTCTCGACGAGCTGCGCCATGCGGCGCTCGTTGATCTGGTTCGTCTCGAAGACGAACTGCTCGCCGATCACGCGCTGCTGCGCGGCGTCGATCGCCTGCGTCTTCGCGAGCTCGAGCGAGGCGACCTGCTGGTCGAGGTCGTCGATCCGCTGGCGCGCGGCGGCGCGGCGCGCGATCGCGGCATCGTGCTGGAGGCGCAGGTTCGCGAGGAGGTTCGGGTCGTTGTCCTGGATCTCCGCGATCAGGTCGCCCTGCTTGACCGGCTGGTTCTCGACCACGTGCACGCGGCGGACGCGGCCCTCGACGGGGGCGTCGATGTTCACGCGACGGTCGAGCGGGTTGAAGGCGATCACGCGCCCCGTGCCGCGCACCGACTGCTGCCACGGCAGGAACACGCAGCCGAGCACCACGAGCACCGAGAACGCCGCGAGCGCGCGGGCGAGCACGCGGGTGCCGCGGGCGCTGCCTGCGAGCGCGATCGACGGGAGCGGCGGCGGGACCAGCTCGAGCACGGGCGCCCCGTGGTCTGGCTCATGCATGGCGGGACTCCTCGAAGGCATGCGTCATGCCGATCTCGATGGTGCGCGAGCAACGGGCGGCGACGCGCGGGTCGCGCGTCGCGACGATCACGGTCCACGGGTGCGGCGCGTCGATCAGGGCGCGCGCGAGGGCGTCGAGCGTGCCCTCGTGCCCGTCGAGCAGCTCGTCGAGCAGCAGCAGGCGCGGACGGTGCGCGAGGGCGCGCGCGGCGAGGAGCCGCGTGCGCTGGCGTCCGGCGAGCGGGAGTCCGCCGGTCACGAGCTGCGTGGAGAGGCCGTCGGGCAGCGAGCGGACGGTGTCCTGCAGGCCGACGGCCTCGATGGCGCGCTGCACCTCGCGCACGGGCATCGAGGCGAGTCCCAGCCGCACGTTCTCGGCGATCGTGCCGCTGATGAGGTCGGTGCTCCGGAGGATGCACGCCTGCGAGCGCAGCGCCGCGAGGTCCCAGGTCCGCACCGGCACGCCGTCGACGGTGATCTCGCCCGCGAGCGGATTCCGCATGCCGAGCAGCAGCTCAAGCACCGAGCTGGTGCCCGAGCCGCGCGTCCCGAGGAGCGCCACGCGCTCGCCCGGCGCCACGCTGAAGGAGAGTCCCTCGAAGGTCGGCCGCCGGCCGAGTCGGGCATACGAGAGGTCGCGCACCTCGACGCGCATGCCGCCCTCGCGCGCCTCGGCGACCTCGCCGCCCGAGCGCTCGAGGCGCAGGTCGACGAGGTGCCCGAGCTTGTCCATCGCGGCGACGGCGTCGTACCACGCCTCGAACTGCTTGCCGAGCTTCGAGATCGAGGCGACGATCGCCGAGACGATGATCTCGCTCGCCACGAGCTGGCCGAGCGTCAGCTGCTGGTTGAGCACCAGCCAGCCGCCGACCGCGAGCAGCGCCGTGGCGGCGACCACCTCGAGCGCCAGCAGGCTCGAGATCTGTCGGAGCAGGATCCGGAAGTGGTCGCGGCGCGCGTCGAGGTAGCCGCGCACCAGGTCGTCGGCCCGCGAGCGCGCGAGGTCGGTGCCGCCCGCTCCCTTGAAGACGCGCGGGTGCCGCGCGAGCTCCTCGAGCCAGTCGACGACCTCGTACTTGCGGCGCGACTCGCGCACGCTCGTGGCGACCGCGCGCCGGCCGCCGATCAGCACCACCGCCGCGAGCGCGACAACGAGCGCGAGCGAGAAGGCCAGCAGGAACGGGTGGTAGAAGGCGAGGACCGTCAGCCCGATCGCCGCGCTCAGGACCAGGTTGATGCCCGTCAGGAGCAGCATCGACGCGCTCTTCTGCACCGTGATCACGTCGAGGAAGCGGTTGACGAGCTCCGGCGCATGGACGCCGTCGAGCGCCTCGAGGTCGACGTTCGGGAGCCGGTACGCGACGTCCGTCCCGAGCCGCACGAAGATCCGGCGCTGCACGACCTCGGCCACGACGTGCTGCAGGGCGCGCAGGGCGCCCGCGACGACGAGGCACACGAAGAGCACGGACGCGATGGCCACGAGTCCCTGGAGGAACGGCCCGCTCTGGGTACCGAAGCTCAGGTTGCTGATGAAGGCATTCACCGCGAGCGGGAGCGCCAGGTACAGGAGCCCGGTGATCGCGCTGAAGATCGCGATCGTCCAGAGCTCGGGCGCCTCCGGCCGCATGAGGGCGATGAGCCGCCGGACCGGGGAGACCTCTGCGTGGGCGTGGCCGCCGTGCCCGGCGGCCTCGTCGACGGTGCCCCCCGCGGGTGCGAGCGGCTGCACGAGGAGCACGTCGACGTCCTCCGCGGGACTCGAGGCGCCCGCGCGACGGGCGAGCTCGGCGCGCGACAGGGTGCGGAAACCCTCGTCCGGGCGCTCGGTGCTCCAGGCCCTCGCGCGGAACGAGCCGTGGGAGGTCAGCGCGACCCACTCGCCTGCCTCCACGTCGTAGATCACGATCGGGAGGGACTCCCGCGCGAGCCACGCGGCGTCGGACACCCGCATCCGGCGCGGCCACGTCGCAAGCCCGAACTTCGGCGCGGCGCGCATGATCGCCTCGATGGGCTGCTCGCCCTCGAGCCGGGAAAGCTCGTGCCGGTAATCACCTTCCGGTGGCGCGGTCCCCGTCCTGCGGCACAGCTCCTCGAGAAGGCGCAGGGAGGAATCCGGGGACGGGCTGGCCGCTCCGGGGGAGAGATGGCCTGGGCTGGTCGGCATTCGGAAGATCAAGGATAGGCGACCAGCGGCACGCAAAGGGCGCCCGGAACCGAGGGGTTCCGGGCGCCTGGGACGCGTTGAGGATTTCGCGGCAAGCGGCCGCCGGGCTCAGGGCTGGATGAACTCCGAGAAGTCGAAGTGCTCCCGGGCCAGCTCCTCGCCCGTCACGGCGTCTCGGACGATCATGTCGAGCGAGGTCACGGTCTCCAGGTCGACGTCGTCGAGCCGGATGTCGTAGGTGCCGATCCCGTCCGCGGGGTCGATGACGAAGGGCACCGGCTGCGCCACCTTCGAGCCCGAGAGCTGCACCCAGAGCGTCTTGCCCTCTGGCGGGTAGAGCTGCCCGCGCCAGCGGAGCTGGCCGCGGTCCGCGCGCGCCGAGAACCGGTCCGCGGAGACGATGATGCCCATCGAGGGGTGGTAGAGGGTCGGCACGTCGACCTCCACCGCGAACATCAGGTGCTCGCCGACGAGGTAGCCGACGACGTTGACCTCGGTGCCGGCGGTGAGCGACTCGGCGAGGATGGCAGGCTCGACCTCCCTGCCCGCGACACCGATGATGCGGGTCTCCATGCGTGGGTCGCAATTCAGCGTGACCAGCGCGTCGTTGACCACGAAGGACACCGGGGTCACGAGATCGCCCTTCTGCACGGAGCGCACCTTGCCGATGGTCACGTTCTCGGCAAGCTCGATGACGCAGCCCGTGTCCGGGATGCGGTACTCGTTGCCGGCGGCATCGACGTAGATCGTCCCCGAGGCCTTGAGGGTGCCGCCCGAGCTGTGCGGGTACCTCCACTGCGCGCGCGGCGGCAGCTGGAAGGGACTCGTCGGGTACTGGCCCTGCGCGTTGCGGATGCCGGAGCGGCCGAGGAAATCCGTCGGCAGCACGGCGCGGTGGCGGTTGTAGAGGGCGATCAGCATCCGGAAGTAGTTGTCCTCGATCACGCGCTGGGTCACGGGGCTGCGGTCAAGCTGGCCCACGGGGTTCGAGCGCGCCTCGGAGGTGCTGAAGAGCGAACGCACCGGCCCGGACCGAAGCGGTCCGCATTCCGGGCACGCGGGCGTGCTGACCAGGTCACGGCCGACCGCGTTGACGTCGCTGAGGCGGTCGAAGTCCGCGGCAGTGATCGCGCCGAACGTGGCACCGTTGGCATCGATGACCTGCGTGCCCTCGACGCCGAAGATCGTCCCGTTCAGCGTGGCCGGGATGTGAACGAGCCCGCCGACGGCGGTCAGGGTTCGCCCCGGGACGTCGATGTCCCAGAGCGGGGCTTCGGAGCCCCAGATCTCGATGGGCACCTTCTGCGTGAGGGTGGTGCCGTTGTGGAGGACGGCTGTCTGGGCGGAGGCGCAGGCAGCGAAGAGCAGCGTGCTGGCGGCAATCGGTCGGGCGAGGCGGAACATCTTGAACCTCTCTTGAGATGCGCCCGCGGAAGATCGGCGTACGCGCCGATCGGCGGGAGCGGATGAACAGTGAATCCCGGAGGGGACACCAACAGGAACGGATTTCTCTGGAGAAATCCATCACGGAATATGTCGACTCTTGCGGGGCCGCGGCGCGCCACGCCGGAACACAAACGCCCCTGGCCGTTCCGGCCAGGGGCGTGGAGTGTGGCGCCGGCGTTGGCCGGCGAGATGCGCGGTGTGAGGATCAGCGACGTCGGCGGATGCCGACCAGTCCCGCCGCCGCGAGGAGCGCGAGGGCACCCGGAGCGGGGACGATCGAGATCGAGCTGAGCTGGTACGTGCCGACCACGTCGGGCGTCGAGGCCCCGAAGGTGTTGTTCTGGTACTCGAAGTTGACCGCGAACGAGCTGATGCGCGAGAGGTCGATCACCTCGCCGGGATTGAACGTCACGAAGTCGGTGAAGTTCGCGACGAGATTGCCGTTGAGGCCATCGAACGCGGTGCCCGAGTATCCGAAGAACGTGTAGTTCGCCTGGATTCCGTTCGCGTCGATCAGCACGAGATCGAGGGTCAGGCCCTGGAAGAATGGGTCCGAGATGCCCGTCGAGCCGGTGAGGATGCCGTTGAGGCCGATTCCGTAGCCGTACGAGGTGAAGTCCATCGAGCTTCCGACCGCGGAGTTGTAGGTGAGGCTGTTCGTCGCCCTGTCGAGCTTGCCGCCGAAGTTGAAGTTCGCGGTGCCGGAGGCGGTGTCGATGATCGTTGACGAGTAGCGGTTGGACTTGTCGGCGGTGCTGAAGCCGCTGTCGGCGGTCGACTGCCACGCAGCGCGTGCGACTCGGTTGTTGCGAGAGTTCGCGACCGGCGCGATCGCGCCGTTGGCCGCGGAGGTCACCGCGCCGGAGTCGACGGCGGTCGCCACGAGCGAACCACCGGCAAGCGCGACCTGGCCGACGGAGTCGAAGCTGTCGATGACGATGCCTGCGTTGGCAGCGGTCGTGACGGCGACCGAGGCGAGGGCGAGCGAAGCGGTGCGATGAACGAAACGGGTGGTGCGCATCTGAAACTCCTTTGATGGACACACGGGTGAAGCCCCCTGCGTTGGGGGGAGGACTCGCCGACTCCGTCGGCGTGCGGCCCATTTCCGTTCCGGTCCAACGACCGGCCCTCCATGTCGGACTTCTCTGCAGAAATCCGGCCACGCTAGAGAAATCGAAATCCGTGCTGGGGATCCATCACGGTGGGCCGCAAAGATCAAGGAGGAAGCAGCTCATAACGTCCTAGAACAACAGTTGCCAATAAACAATGTGCGGACGCACCTTTTTCGGGTGGTCCGCGCATTGCCCTGTGGATCAAGCCCCAAGCAAACAAACGATCAGTGCCCGCACACCCCCCACTGCATCAGCAGAAGCCCCAGGTCCATGCCGTCGACGGCGCCATCGCGGTTGAGATCGCCGCCGAGCGACGGACCGACCTGGCCCCACTGCATCAGCAGGATCCCGAGATCGCTTCCGTCAACGAATCCGTCCGCCACGATGTCGCCGACGCACCGGCACGAATCCGGAACCCCGTCGAGGTCCTGGTCGAGCGTCGGGTCGGCCGCGATGGCGCACGAATCGATCCGACCGTCGCCGTCGCAGTCGGCGGGTTCGTTCGCGACGATGAATGCCGCCTCGAAGGAACGCAGCGGCACGCGGCAATCCGCCGAACGCCCCGACGAGCCGATCGCCGGCAACGTGTCGCCGTTCGGAAGCGGCAGCTCGGGGTGGTCGAACGGCGCACGCTCGTCGCGCACGCGCTCGTCGGTGAGCGTCTTCATGAAGGCGACCACCGCATCGATGTCGGACTCCGAGAGGTGCAGCGCGAACATCTCCGGCGAGAGGTTGAGCAGGTTCGCCTCGTGGAAGTCGCCGCCGCGGTTGTAGAACTCCATCACCTGGCGGAGCGTGGCCTGGCCGCCGTTGTGGAGATACGGGCCGGTGAGCTCGACGTTGCGCAGCGAGGGCGTCTTGAATGCGCCGTCCATCTGGGCGTGGATGTTCGTCGGCACGAAGGGAAGCGCGGTCGGCGCGTCGGGCACTGCGAGCCCCTGCTGGACGCGCCGCGCGTACGACAGCGGGATCCCGCCCGCCTGCGTGCCGCCGGCACCGACGTCCTCGAGCGTGGGACGCACGCCGATGTTGTAGTAGCCGAGGTCGTACGCCCCGGACGCGACGACCTGCGTGGTGGCGCGCACGATGCCGTTCACCTTGACCTGGTAGAGGCCCTCGCGGAATCCCTGGATGCGGACCACCATCGAGGTGCCGCACGAGCCGTTCGGCAGCACGCGTCGCCTGACGATCGTGGAGAAGAGGGCCTCCCGCCCCTGGACCGGCGCGGCCTCGCTCCGCGCGACATCCGTGGGACAGCCGAGGGCGGTGACGTTCGGAAGCGTGACGGAGGTCTGGAAGGGCGATTCGTCCCCGCCGGGAGCACCAGCTTCGGCATCCGGCGGAAGGATGCGGAAGAGCTCGACGAGCGCGTCGTCGAGCGAGAAGTTCAGCGGCAGCGCGGACGGGATCCCCGCGAGCGGGTGATTCGTGAAGGTCACCTGGGCAACCTGCGCGGACGCGGCCGAGGGCATCAGCTCGACGGCGACGAGGTCGGCGTCGAGCAGCGCGGTCCAGGTGGCGCTCGAGAACGCCGAGCTCGCATGGCACGCGACGCAGTTGCCGACGGGCACTCCGGTGAGGGTGCCCGGATTCACGAAGATGTCGAGCCCCCGTCGCTCCTGCGCGGTCAGCAGCCCGGCTGCATCGCCTCCGGCCGGCCCGCCCGCGGCGATCCAGCGGTCGTACCGCGAGTCGTCGGAGACGAGCGTGCTCTCGTACATCTGGATCGCGATGCCGAAGATGAGGCTGAAGTTCGCCTCCACCTGCGGCGTCCCGTCCGGCGTCGGGTGGTTCGTTCGCCACTCGGGCCAGAACGCGACGTTGACGAGGTCGCGGTAGGTGCCCGAGAGGCCGATGCCGTCGGCCATGGCGAGCCGCCCGAGCACGGAGTCGCCGCGCGAGACGCGCTGCGTCGCCAACGGGCGTCGGTCAAGCAGGCGGCGCGCGAGCGTCGGGAACGTTCGTCCGCCGCAGCTCATCTCCACCGGACTGAGCACCGGGCCGACCGCCTGCGACGCGAGCGAGGAGCTCGTCAGCGTCACGGGAACGGCCTCGAGCTGGCTCGTCCCGTAGATCTGGCGCCAGACACGCGCGGACGGGTCGAGCGGCCCGAGTCCGTTCACGCCGTTGAACCACGCGTTCGCCCTGCCGTCCCAGAAGTTCCGGACATTGAGGACGGCGTTGATCACCGACGGCGGATTGCGCGCCGTCACCTGGCGAACGTTGCCGGCGCCGTCGTGGAACACGGGGTCGGGCACGTCGTCGCAGAGCTCGACGAGGTTGCCCGAGACGAGTTCCCGGTGGACTCGCTTCAGGACGCCCTGCGAGCCGGCGACGTCGTCGATGTCGCGCAGACGCGCGCTGAAGCGCGACGTGGGGTCGGCGAACACGGTGGTCGGGAAGAACTCGGATCCCTTCGCGGCGCCCGGAAGGATGCCCGCGTCGAAGGTGCCGTTGGCGCCCGGATGCACCACGTTGGTGCGACGCGGGTCGACGCCTGCGTGTCCGTGGCACGAGGCGCAGGCCGTCTGTCCGTCGCTACCGACGGCGATGTCCCAGAAGAGCGCCTTGCCCAGCGCGATCGCCGCCTGAGGATCACGCACGTACTCGCGGATGGTGGGCGGCTCGGGAACCGGCTGCCCACGGAGGCTCGGCGGGTAGGTGGGGACCTGCGCCTCCGCGCTCCCCGACGCGAGGACGAGGAGCGCGGAGCAGACGGCCAAGGGGACGACGATTCGCGGACGGAGCACTGGTCACCTCTGAACAACTGAGTGGTGGAAGAGCCGACAGCGAACCGCCGTCCCCGTGAACTGCCGAAGCGCCGCGTTCAGCGCCGTCGCCGGGGCGAGACCAGGCCGATGACGCCGAGCAGCGCGAGCGCACCCGGCGCGGGAACGACCTGCAGCGTGAAGGTCTGCTGATCAGCGGATCCGTCCGCGCGGGCAATCGTAGCCCCCATCTTCCAGTCGAGGCTGAGCTCGGTCATGTAGAGCTGGGCCACCATCATGCCCCACGTGCCCGCGGCCGCCGCGGCGTTCGAGCTCGCGACTCGGTTGGTGAGCGACGCAAGGCTCTCGGCCTGCGCGGAGGCGCCGGCAAGGTAGAAGCCCGCCGTCTCCGGCACGGACGCGGTGTTGGGATTCACGAAGCTCGCGTGGCCGAACGCGCCCGAACGGACGCTGAAGCTGTTGGCGGTCTTCCGCACGTTGTTCGGGTCGGTGTACGAGACGTTCCAGGCGGGGTCGCCGATGGTCGCGCTGTCGGCGTACCACGCCGTGCCGTCGGTGTACGAACTGACGGTGAGGAAGCTGTCGAGCGTGTCCCAGCTCTGAAAGGCTTCGGCGGCGAACA
>JAIYBS010000172.1 GCA_027488415.1 Planctomycetaceae bacterium
CGACGAGCGCGTTCCGCCGGGTCGGCGACGAGCGCGCCGAGGACACGCGTGAGCGCCGCGGAGTCCGGAGCCACCTCGAGGGCGCCCGAATCGCGGAGCGCCTCGAACGACTCGCGGAAGTCCCCCATGCGCGGACCGCACGCGATCGGCTTGCCGAGCGCCGCGGGCTCCATCGGGTCGGACCCGTGCAGGCTGCCGAACGAGCGACCGATCACCACCACGTCCGCGAGCGCGTAGGCCTTGCGCAGTTCGCCGATCGTGTCGAGGAGGAACCGGCCGGAGGCGCTGCCCTGCTCGCGGCGCGAGCGCCGTGCGCACCCGGGGAGGTCGCCGGCGGCAGCATCGAACCACTCGGGCTTCCGCGGCGCGCACAGAAGCTGCGCACCGGGCGGCACCGCGTCCCGGAGCAGTGCGTGCTCCTCGGGCGCCGTGGAGCCCGCCACCACGAGCGGGCGCGAGCGATCGATGCCGAGCTCGGCGGCGAACTCGGCGGCACCTGGCACCTGGTCGGCGACATTCGCCGTGTCCCACTTCATGGTGCCGGTGACGAAGACCCGCCCGGCCGGGACGCCGAGCGCGAAGAACCGCGCGGCGTACTCCTGCTGCTGCACGAGCGCGGCGCGGAGCTTGCGGAAGGTGGGCGCGACGATCGCGCGCGCGAGGGCGTACCGCCGGAAGCTGCGCGCGGAGAGGCGGCCGTTGACGACGACCACGGGGATGCCGCGCGCGTGGCACTCGTCGACGAAGTTCGGCCAGACCTCGAGCTCGCAGAGCGCGACGAGGTCGGGACGGACGCGGTCAAGGAAGGCACGAACCATCCAGCTCGCGTCGAACGGGTACCGCACGACGTGATGCTTCGGCGCGAAGACCTCTCGGGCACGCGCAAAGCCGGTGTCGGTCATGGCGCAGACGACGACCTCCGGCGCGGTGCGGTCGGAGGAGAGGCGGTCGACCAGCGTTCGGATCGCGTTCACCTCGCCGACCGACACGGCATGCACCAGGATGCGGCGGCCCCTGGCCCGGGGAAGCGCATCGCCCTGCCCGAACCGGCCGCGCCAGTCGGTGTTCAGCTTGCCCGTGCGCTTCATCCGCCACGCCCAGAAGGGCGAGGTCGCGGTCACGGCGGCCAGGTAGGCGGCGTCGCGGATCCAACGCATGGGGGGAGGATACGTGTGCGCGGAACGCCAAGAACGCCCGTTCCGCGGCGATATGATCGTCGCCCCATGGCACACTGGCAGCAGCTCACCGAGTTCGTCGTCCGGCTCCCGCACCGCGCGGGCGAGCTCGCTCGCCTCACGACCCAGCTGCGCGCCGCGAAGGTGGAGATCCTCTCCTACTTCGGGCCCACCGAGGGCAAGTCCGCCGACGGGTTCCACATCGTGCCGGCCGACCCGGAGCAGTTCCGCGAGTTCGCCGCCAAGCACGGGCTCGGGACCTGGGAGGAGCCCTGCTTCCACCTGACCGCGAAGTACCGCGGCGGCGACCTCGTCGGCACGCTCGACTCGATCGCTCAGGAGGGGATCAACATCCAGTTCGTCAACGCCTTCGAGGCGAACGGGCAGTTCGGGATCCTGATCTGGGTCGATGACGCGGACGTCGACCGCCTCGCGAAGATCCTGAGCCTTTCGTGACCGCGAGCCGGCGGTCCCGCGTCCGGCTCGGCGCGCCGGTCAGCGGCTCGCGAGCTCGATGCGCTCGATCCGATTCGCGAGGCCGGTGTCCTCGCTGATCTCGACGAACACGCCGCAGGTCCGCGCGTCGTTCTGGCCCATCTCGTAGTGCACGGGGAGCGCCGTCGTCATGTGGCGCAGGACGGCGTCGGTGTCTCGGCCGATCACCGAGTCGTAGGGGCCGCACATCCCGGCGTCGGTGATGAAGCCCGTCCCCTTGCGCAGGATCCGCGCGTCCGCGGTGGGGACGTGCGTGTGCGTGCCCACCACGAGCGCCGCGCGTCCGTCGCACCAGGCGGCGAGCGCGGCCTTCTCGCTCGTCGCCTCCATGTGGGCCTCGACGACGAGGATCGGCCGCCGCTCCGGGACCGACCCGCGCACGTCGTCGACGGCGGCGAACGGGTCGTTCGCGGGAAGCGGGAAGAAGATCCGGCCGAGCACCGTGCAGACGTAGATGTCGCGGGTGCGCTTGCCGGCCGCGGGAATCCGCGACCAGCGCTTGCCCGGGGATCGCGCCGCGAGGTTCGCCGGGCGCGCGATCGGTTCCTCGGGGTTCTCGAGGTACGGGACGATCTTCGGGTCGCGGAAGACGTGATCGCCGAGGGTGATCGCGTCGATCCCCCAGGCGCGGAACGCCTTGTAGAGCTCCGGCGTGAGGCCGGACCCGTTGCGCGCGTTCTCGGCGTTCGCGACGATGACGTCCGGGCTCCACCGCTCGCGGAGCTCCGGCAGGTGCCGCTCGAGGGCCGACTTCCCGGCGGAACCGTTGATGTCTCCGAGGAAGACGAGGTTGACCGTCCGGCTCATCCTGTACACTTTACGCGTTCCCGAGAAGAGGCCATGGGGCTCCGGATCGAGCGGCGCGATGCGCCCGCGGCGGTCGAGGAGCAGGTGCGGGGCAGACGTTGCCCTGCCGCCTCCGGTTCGGCGGACGCGCATGCAGACGACCTCCTTCAAGATCGGCGAGAAGGTTCGCCATTCCAAGCGCCCCGAGTGGGGCACGGGATCGATCGCCAAGATCGAGGTGATCACGCGCGACGGGCGCCCGGACCGCCGGATCTGGATCCGATTCCCGAACGTCGGGGAGAAGACCGTCCTCGCCAGCATGGCCGAGCTCGAGCACGTCGAGGCCGCCGCGCCGACCGCGGGGCCGACGCTCGCCGACGAGCATGCCCGCGCCGACACCGGCTGGCTCGGCCAGATCTCGAAGAAGAAGCCCGAGGACCTGATGGTCGCCCTGCCCGACGCGGCGACGGATCCGTTCGTCCCGATCCGGCGGCGGATCCAGAACGCACTCGCGCTCTACCGGTTCGACGGCGGCGGGCCCAAGCTCATCGAGTGGGCGATCGCGCAGAGCGGCCTGAACGACCCGATGAGCCGCTTCAGCCGTCACGAGCTCGAGAGCTTCTTCCAGCGCTGGCGCTTCGCGCTCGATGCGCAGCTCGCGAAGCTCGTGCAGGAGGCCCGGCGCGAACCGGGCTCGCTCGACGACGCGAGCCGCGGCGCGCCCCCTGCGGGACTTGCCGCGCTCCGGCGCATCAGCCAGTACCGATGACGGTCGGTCGGCGTAACCCATAGGATCCAAGCCATGCAGAACGCGATGGAGATCCCGATCGCCCGGCGCCTCAAGAACGCGCAGCGGTACCGCGAGGTGCTCGGCGTGCTCGCGCGCTACGGATTCGCGAGCTTCGTCGCCAAGAGCGGCTTCGGCCCGCTCCGCAAGGCGAACGCCGACTGGCTCTACAGCCGCGACGGAACGATCGACCTCTCGTCCGCGCCGTTCGAGCTCCGGCTGCGCAAGGCGATGGAGGAGCTCGGGCCCACCTTCATCAAGATCGGCCAGATCCTCTCGACGCGACGCGACCTGATCCCCGACTCGCTCGCGGACGAGTTCGCCAAGCTCCAGGCCGACTGTCCGAAGATCCCCTTCGACCGCGTGCGCGCGACGCTCGACGACCAGCTGCAGGGGCGGACGGACGAGCTCTTCCAGTGGATCGACCCCGAGCCGCTCGCGGCCGCGAGCATGGCGCAGGTCCACTCCGCGGTCTGGAAGGACGGCAGCGAGGTGGTCATCAAGCTGCTCCGCCCCGATGCGGCCGACCAGATCGAGGCCGACATGGAGGCGCTCGCCTTCGTCGCCCGGCTCACCGAGGAACGGCTCGCGGCGAGCGGGTTCAGCCCAATGGAGATCGTCGAGGAGTTCCGCGAGGAGCTGCGGCGCGAGACCAACCTCACCATCGAGGCGCGCTCGACCGACCGGATGCGCCGCTCGTTCGCCGACGATCCCGGCATCGGCTTCCCGAAGGTCTACTGGGAGGCGACCACGCAGGGCGTGCTCACCATCGAGCGCGTGCAGGGCAAGCTGCTCGCGCGCACCCCGTACGCGTCGATCCCGCCGGAGATCCGCAAGAAGATCATCGCCAACGGCGCGAAGGCGGTCTTCCGCCAGACGCTCGAGCTCGGCTTCTTCCACGCCGACCCGCACCCGGGCAACATCTTCGTCCACGACGACGGCCGCGTGACGTTCATCGACTGCGGCATGGTCGGCCGGATCGGCGCCGACGCGCGTCAGCGGATCGCGGAGCTCGTCTTCGGCGTCGCGACCGGCGACGCGCGCATGGTGATGCGCGCGGCGATGCGCATGGGGAACGTGGAGCCCGACTCGATCGACGAGCGCGCGCTGCTCGACGACGTGCAGGAGGTGGTGGACAAGAGCCGCGCCGCGGAGTTTGCCGGCACGGCA
>JAIYBS010000271.1 GCA_027488415.1 Planctomycetaceae bacterium
AGGAGCCGCGACTGCGGTCCGCCTACGAGAACGCCCGACGCCGCCGGGCGCTTCCCGCGGCGTTCGCGGCGTTCGAGCGCCGGCACGCCGCGTGGCTTCCCGGCTGGTGCCGCTTCGCCGCGTCGCGTGCCGGCGCATCGCCCGACCCGACGTTCCACGCGTGGCTCCAGTGGCAGTTCGACCGTCAGTGGACCGCGCTCCGCGCGCACTGCGCCGCGCGCGGCGTGCTGCTCCTCGGCGACGTTCCCATCTTCGTGCCGCTCGACTCGGCGGACGTCGCGGACAACCCGCGGCTCTTCCGTCTCGACCGCCGCGGCCGCCCGGACGTGGTGACGGGCGTGCCGCCCGACTGCTTCAGCACGACCGGCCAGCTCTGGGGGCATCCGCACTACCGGTGGAGCGAGCACCGCCGCACCGGCTTCGCGTGGTGGATCGCGCGCATCCGCGAGAACCTCGCCCGCTTCGACGCGCTCCGCATCGACCACTTCGTGGGCTTCGTGCACGCCTACGAGATCGCGGGCTCCGCGAAGACCGCGATGAAGGGCGCCTGGCGGCCGACCCCCGGCCGCGAGCTGCTCGAGGCGCTCGAGCGCGCCTGCGGTCGCCTGCCGCTCGTCGCGGAGGACCTCGGCGCCGTGACGCCCGAGGTCGTCGCGCTCCGCGAGCGGTTCGGCCTACCGGGAATGAAGCTCGTCCACAACGCGTTCTACGGTCCGGCAAGCGGCGACCTTCCGTGCCTGCACCCGGTCGATTGCGTCGCTTACCCGGGTACCCACGACAACGACACCACACTCGGGTGGTGGAAGTCCCTGCCGGCCGACGCACGAGCGCGGTTCGCCGCATACGTTGGCGCGACGGGCGCCCGTGACGCGCTGCGCGGCCTCCCCGGCTCGATGGTCCGCGCCACGCTCCAGAGTCCGGCCCGGACCGCCATCGTCGCGATGCAGGACCACCTCGGGCTTGGTCGCGAAGCGCGCATGAACACGCCGGGCAAGGGCAGCGGGCAGTGGCGGTGGCGCATGGCGCCGGACGCGCTTCTCGGACTTGACCCGGCTACCATCCGTGACTCCGTCCGTGCCACCGCCCGGCTGTGACCCGGTGCGGCGCGCGGACCCCGGAACGACCCCATGTCACCACGCCGCGCCTTGCCCCGAATCTCGGATCCGTTCGGCACGCTTGAGTCCCTCGATGCACTGGCGACCGATTGCTGGTTCAGCTGGAACGAGGTCGCGCAGCGGCCGTTCGCGGCGCTGAGCCCCGTGCTGTGGGAGGCCACGAAGCACTCGCCGAGCGGCGTGCTCGCGTCGGTCGATCCCGGCATCCTCGAGGCCAAGCTCGCCGACGAGCGCTTCCGCAAGCTCGTCCAGGACGCGACCGACGCCCGTCGCGCCTACCACGAGACGGCGTCCTGGTACGAGGAGAAGCACGCCGCCGACACCCCGGGCATGCGCATCGCGTACTTCTCGAGCGAGTTCGCGATCCACGAGAGCATGCAGCAGTACGCGGGCGGCCTCGGCGTGCTCGCCGGCGACCACCTGAAGAGCGCCTCCGACCTCGGCATCCCGCTCGTGGGCGTCGGGCTCCTCTACCGCCAGGGCTACTACCTCCAGGAGCTCCGCGGCGACGGCACCACGCGCGTCCTGCACCCGAGCTACGACTTCGGCCGCTGGCCCTTGATCGACACCCGCATCCACGTCGACTGCCCGATCGGCGGCCGCATGGTCCGCGCCAAGGTGTGGAAGCTCCAAGTGGGCCGCGTTCCGCTCTACCTCCTCGACGCCGACATCGCCGACAACCGTCGCCGCGACCGCGCGCTGACGCAGGCGCTGTACCAGGGCGACCCCGAGCTGCGCATGCGCCAGCAGGTGCTGCTCGGCGTGGGCGGCGTGCTGGCCCTCGCGAAGCTCAAGGAGAAGGTCACCGTCTACCACCTGAACGAGGGCCATGCCGCGTTCGCTGGCCTGAAGCGGCTCGCGGTGCTCGTCGCTCGCGGGATGAAGCTCGAGGACGCGGTGCAGCGCGTGCGCCAGACGACCGTCTTCACGACGCACACGCCCGTTCCCGCGGGTCACGACCGCTACGACGTGGACATGTGCTGGAAGGCGCTGCGGCGACCGCTGCGTGCCGCGGGCTTCACTCCGGAGAGCTTCGCGGAGTTCGGGCGCGAGCACCCCGGCGACGGCCCGATCTGCATGACCGTGCTCGCCCTCCGCATGGCGGAGCGCGTCAACGGCGTGAGCAAGCTCCACGGCCGCGTGAGCCGCGAGATGTGGGCCGAGATCTACGGGCGCCCGGTCGACGAGGTGCCGATCGGCAGCGTGACCAACGGCGTGCACGTTCCCACCTGGATCGCCCCCGAGGCGCGCTCCTTCTGGCGTCGCTCGGTCGGCATCGACATCGGCCGGGCCTCCCCGGACGCGAATCCGTGGTCAGCCGCGGCCTCCGTCGGCCACTCGGAGTTCTGGGCGATGCGCCGCGCGCTCCGCCATCGGCTCGTCGAGTTCGTGCGAGCGAGGCTGCGCCGGCAGGCGATGGCCCGCGGCGAGGGACCGCTCGACCTGATGTGCGCGGGCGAGGCGTTCTCGAGCGACGCGCTCACCATCGGCTTCGCGCGGCGCTTCGCGACCTACAAGCGCGCGCCGCTCATCTTCCACGACGTGGAGCGGATCCTGCGGATCCTCACCGCGAAGGACCGCCCGGTGCAGATCGTGTTCGCCGGCAAGGCGCACCCGAAGGACATGGGCGGCCAGGAGTTCGCGCAGATGATCTGGCGCTTCTCGCACGATGCCGGCTTCCAGGGGCGCGTGGCGCTCATCGAGGAGTACGACATGGAGGTCGGCCGCATGCTGACCTCCGGGTGCGACGTGTGGCTCAACAACCCGCTGCGGCCCTACGAGGCGAGCGGGACGAGCGGCATGAAGCCGCCGCTCCACGGCGGCATCAACCTGAGCATCCTGGACGGATGGTGGCCCGAGAGCTACGACGGCACCAACGGCTGGGCCATCGGCGACGGCAGCGAGAGCCCGGACGACGAGGCGCAGCACCGCAAGGACGCCGAGAGCCTCTACGAGCTGCTCGAGCGCGAGGTGGTGCCCGAGTTCTACGGGGTCGGCCCGAGCGGGCTCCCGGAGCGCTGGATCAAGCGCGCCCTGCGCTCCGTCGTGACCGTGCCCGCCGAGTTCAACACCGACCGCATGGTCGGCGAGTACTTCCGCTGGGGCTACATGCCGTCCGACGCGGCCGCGCGCGCCTGAGCCGGACGCGCCCAATCCGAAAGCGAAGCGGCCGGCGCCCGATGGCGCCGGCCGCGTTCATTCCGTTGTGAGACGGCCCTGCGGCCGATGGGTCACTTGCGGCGACGGCTGCCGACCGCGCCCGCGAGCGCGAGCAGCGCCATGGCACCGGGGGCCGGGATGGCGGTCACCGTGTAGGAGAACAGGTTGTTCCCCTGCGAGGTGTAGCTGTTGCCCCAGTCGCTGATCGACACGCCGGGGTTCGCGAGCGCGTCCACCGCGCCGTCGCCGCCGCCGCCGCCCGACGAGTAGGCGTCGAAGTAGAAGGTGCTGCCCTCGGAGAGACCGAGGGAGGCGAGCGACACGGTGAAGGTGATCGTGCTGGTCGTGCCAGAGGAGAAGGCGAAGGAGCCGAAGTTGCCGTTGTAGGTGGCGCCCGTCAGGCCCCAGTTGCCCGCGCTGAAGGTGCGGTTCTCGGCGCCGCCGCCGCCGTCAACCCACGAGCCGAGCCAGCTCGTCATGCCGCCGGAGGGCGAGTCCATGTTGATCGGACGGCCCCAGCCGTTGCCGTTGCTGGCCGGGGCGCCGCCCGCGGCGATGCCGATCATGAACTTGCCCCAGTTGGTGTCGGAGACGTTGCCGTTCACCCGGAGCGCGAACTGGATGTCGGTGGCGGTGTTCGACACCTCCATCGAGACCAGGTCGAGCGTGCCGTTGCCCGCGAAGATGCTGGGCGAGATGTCGTTGATCGCGTCGTTGTAGGTGACGCCGGGGTTCATCGGCGCGGCGTAGGCCGCGGCGGCGACGAACAGAACAGATCCGGTGGCGATGAGGTTCTTCATGTCTCGAAGGCTCCAGCGAGTGATCGTGGTCACGACCGTCGCGGCTGCGCCGCGATCGCCCTTTGCCCGAAGCCTCCGTAGCGAATGGAAGATGCCCCCGTTCCCGGGGGCATCAAGGAAATTCAATCTTGGTTTTGCTCGAAAGTCAGTCGTTATGGGACGGGGCCCCAGGCCGCGAGCAACTGACCGAGGTCCGCGCCGTTCACGGTTCCGTTGCCGTCGAAGTCGGCCGACCCCGCGGAGCCCCACTGGGCCAGCAGCGTTCCGAGGTCGGCGCCGTTCACCACGAAGTCGCCGTTGAGGTCGAACCGGCTCGGCGGGCTCTGGCTGTAGATCACCACCGAGTACGGGCCGAGCCGGAAGTTCCCGCTGTGGGAGAGTCCGTCGTAGCCGAAGCCGTCGGCATTGATGTCGAACGCGCCGTAGTTGCCGTAGTCGGCCGAGTAGCCGTTCCAGTCGCTGTTGAAGCGCAC
>JAIYBS010000094.1 GCA_027488415.1 Planctomycetaceae bacterium
CCGCGCGGCTGCCGGCGGCTGCTGCAGCGCCTGAACCAGGAGCTCGGCCTGCCGATCATCTGCGTCCTCGACAACGACCCGTGGGGGCACTACATCTACAGCGTCATCAAGCAGGGCTCGATCTCGCTTGCGTTCGAGAGCTCGCGCCTGGCGATCCCCGAGGCGAAGTTCCTCGGCATCCGGGCGAAGGACTTCAAGGAGTGCGGCCTCGACGACGCGGTGAAGATCGACCTCACCGAGAACGACATCAAGCGCGCCCGCGAGATCGCGGCGTACCCCTGGTTCGCGGCCCACAAGGGGTGGCAGAAGGAGATCGACGCGCTCCTCTCCAACGGCTTCAAGATGGAGGTGGAGTCGCTCATCACGAAGGACATCTCCTACGTCTCGGAGACCTACGTGCCGGAGCGGCTGAAGCGCAAGGACTGGCTCGACTGATCGCTCAGCGCCCGGCGTCGGCCGGTCGCGCGCTCGACGAGGGCAGCGAGATCCTGAACAGCGCGCCGCCGCCGTCGGCGGCGAGGCACTCCACGCTTCCCCCGTGCGCCTCGACGATGCGCCGCGTGGTCGCGAGGCCCAGGCCGTTGCCGCCGGGCTTCGTCGTTCGGTAGGGCTCGAAGACCGCCTCGCGCGCGTCCGCGGGCACGCCCGGCCCCGTGTCGGAGACCTCGACCAGCGCGCGGGGCTCGCGCCTCGGTCCCCGCGGCTCGGCGGCACGCCGCCCGACGGAGAGCGTCAGCGTCCGCGGCCGGTCCTCCGGAAGGTCCTGCATCGCCTGCACCGCGTTGAGCAGCAGGTTGAGGATCGCCTGCTTCAGGAGCGCGGGATCCGCGTCCGCGGTGACCGGCTCCTCGTCGGCCCGAACCACGAAGCGCACGCCCGACTGCTCCGCCTGTGGCATGAAGAAGTCCGCGATCTCCGTCGCGACCTCGCGCACGTCGCAGATCCGCCGGTCGAGCTGCAGGCGTCCCGCGTACCGCAGGAAGTCCGCGAGGATGTCGCGCAGCCGAGCGGCCTCCCGCGCCAGCGTGTCCACGCGGCGGGTCATCGTCGCCCGGTCCGACTCCGCCAGCGGCGAGTCGAGGATCTCCTCGCGCAGCAGCTGCGCGTTGAGCGCGACGGTGGAGAGCGGGTTCTTGATCTCGTGCGCGAGGCCGCGCGTCATCGACGCGATCTCCGCGTTTCGCGCGCTCTCGACCGCGCCGCGCTCCGCGTCGGTCACCTTGCGGCGGAGCGAGCGGAGCAGCGTCCAGCCGGCGACCGCGCACACGGCGACCCCGAGCGCGAAGCCGATCGCCGTGTCGGGGAAGGCGACTCCCGCCAATGGAACAGCCTCCGGCTCGGCCGCCTCGATCATGAAGGAATGGTTCACGTCGGAACCGCCGGTCCGCGCCTCAGGCGCCGGTTCCGGCCGCGGGCACGCGGGTCAGCGAGCGGGCCTTGGTCGCGGCCCAGCCCTTCGCGCCCTGCGCCGCGGAGTACACGACCATCTCGCCGTCGTTCAGGGTGCGGAAGCCGCCCTCCTGCTCGATCACGGAGAAGTGGACGAAGATGTCCTGGCCTTCGGGTCCGATGATGAATCCGAATCCCTTGCGGGGATCGAACCACTTGACCTGGCCTTCGATGTTCTCAAGCGCGTTGTTCGCCATTGTTCCGGGCTCCGACTTGCAGGTCCCCACCTCCGCCTTGACCGTCTCATCTGTGTCAACGCAGGGGCGGTTCGGAATGTGATCCAGAGACCCCGAACATCGCGAGGCGGGTCGTATTGTGCCGCTGTTCCCGGACTTATGCAAGCGGGAATCCTGCAACTCCGGCTCGATTGTGAGGCCTCGAGAATCAGCCCGACGACGTGGGTTCCGCAGATCCCTATCCATGCGTGAGTTACGAATCCGGGGTCCCGCGGGTTCGCCGAAACAAAAAGCACAGGAGCCACCCGCGTGCGGGTGGCTCCTGGGAATTGCCTCTGTCGAGCAGGCTCAGTGCTGGGCGGGCGCGCCCTCGCGGTCGCGGTGGCCGCCGTCGCGCCGGCCGCCGTCGCGCCGGCCGCCGCGGTCGCCGCCGCGGTCACCGCGGTCGCGACGCTCGCCGCGGTGCTCGTCGCCCGAGTCCTCCATGCCTGCGGGCCGCTCGAGCAGCGCCTTGCGGCTGAGCTTGATGCGTCCGCTGTCGTCGACGTTGATGACCTTCACCTTCACGACGTCGCCGATCTTGACGACCTCGGTGACGGTCTTCACGAAGCCGTGCGCCAGCTCGGAGACGTGGCACATGCCGTCGGTGCCCGGGGCGAGCTCGACGAAGCAGCCGAAGTCCTTGATCGAGATGACCTTGCCCTCGTAGATCGAGCCGACCTTGATCTCGGCGCCGAGCGCCTCGACCTCGGCGCGCGCGATGGCGGCCTTCTCGCTGTCGGAGCACGCGATGAAGACGGTTCCGTCCTCCTCGACGTCGATCTGCGCGCCGGTGCGCTCCTGGATGCCGCGGATGGTCTTGCCGCCCGGGCCGATGAGCTTGCCGATCTTCTCCGGGTCGATCTTGACCGTGATGATGCGCGGGGCGTACTTCGAGATGTCCGCGCGCGGCGCCGGGATCACGGCCTCCATCTGGCCGATGATGTCGTGGCGTCCCTTGCGGGCGATCTCGAAGATGGTCTCGATCTCCTCGATCGAGAGGCCGCGGGCCTTGAGGTCGAGCTGGATGCCGGTGATGCCCTCGCGGGTGCCGCTGACCTTGAAGTCCATCTCGCCGAAGAAGTCCTCCTCGCCGATGATGTCGATCACGTGGCCGACCTTGCCGTCGGCCGAGGTGAAGCGGCCGACCGAGATGCCCGCGCACGTCGCCTTGATCGGCACGCCCGCGTCCATCAGGGCCAGGCAGCCGCCGCAGACGCTGGCCATCGAGCTCGAGCCGTTCGACTCGGTGATCTCGCTGATCAGGCGGACGGTGTAGGGGAACTCCTCGGGGTTCGGCAGGATCGCGCGGAGGCTGCGCTCGGCGAGCGCTCCGTGGCCGATCTCGCGGCGGCCCGGGCCGGTGATGCGGCCGGCCTCGCCGGTGCAGAACGGCGGGAAGTTGTAGTGCAGGTAGAACTTCTTGGCGTACTCGGGGAGCAGGC
>JAIYBS010000073.1 GCA_027488415.1 Planctomycetaceae bacterium
CGCGAAGCCAGCGCTCTCCATCGGCTCCAAGGCGCCCGTCCCGGACGTCGAGCAGTTCCTCCGCGGCGACAAGCCCGCGTTCTTCGAGCCGGGCAAGGTGTACGTCCTCGAGTTCTGGGCGACCTGGTGCGGTCCGTGCCGCCAGAGCATGCCGCACCTTACGAAGCTCGCCGAGGACCTCAAGGACAAGGGCGTCGTCGTCGTCGGGATCAGCGACGAGAAGCCCGAGACCGTGCAGCGGTTCCTGGACAGGGACGAGTGGAAGCAGAAGGCGCGGTACGTGATCGGGACCGATCCGGACCGCTCCATCCAGCGGGACTACATGGAGGCGGCCGGGCAGACCGGGATCCCGACGGCGTTCATCGTGAAGGAGGGCGTCGTGCAGTGGATCGGCCACCCGATGCAGGTGGACGAGCCGCTCTCGAAGGTCGTCGAGGGCACCTGGGACATGCAGGCCGCGAAGACCACGTTCGACGACGCCGTGGCCGAGGAGATGCGCGCCATGGGCAAGCGCAACGCCATGGTCAAGGCGCTCGAGGCGAAGGACTGGGACGCGCTCGTCCGGATGATCGACGCCGAGCTCGCCTCGGCGAAGGGCGAGGAGCAGGTCACCTGGAAGGCGCAGAAGGCGCAGATCCTCCTGATGGCCGGCCGCGGCGACGCGGGGTACGCGCTCTGCGAGGAGGTCGCCAAGCAGGATCCGGGGAGCCGGATCATGCTCGCGATCACGGTGCTGCGGATGCCCGAGATCCAGGACCGGCGCGTGGACGTCGCGATCGGCTGGCTCGACGCGCAACTGAAGGACGGCAGCGACCCGCTGCAGCCGGCGCTCCTCTCCGAGCTCGGCTACGCGTGGAGCCTGAAGAAGGACTGGGCGAAGGCCACGGACTTCGCCAAGCGCGCCATCGACAGCGCCAGGAGCCTTGGACCGGTCGCGGCGGACTACGTCGCCGAGCTCGAGGCGCAGCTCAAGGACTTCGAGTCCCGCGCGGCGGGCGAAGCCAAGGGCGCGCCTGCGGCCGGCACGCCGTAACGCGCGGGGTTCGCGAGCGGAAGCGCCATGCTCGGCGGCGCGCCGAGCACCATGTCGGCGAGCACGCGTGCGGTGATCGGACCGAGCGTCATGCCCATCATCGCGTGCCCGGTGCCGACGAAGAGTCCGGGCGTCGACGGGACGGCGCCGATCACGGGCATGCCGTCCGACGTGCACGGGCGATAGCCGGCCCACTCCGCAACCGCCCTTCCCTGGTCGATTCCCTTGATGTAGCGCTGCGCGCCGCGGGGCAGCATCTCGAGGCGGTTGCGCATCCACGGGCGGCCGAGCGGCTGGATCTCGAGGGTGCCGGCGAGCCGCAGTTGGTCGCGCATCGGCGTGACGGCGACGAAGGTCTCGTGCAGCACGCAGCCGGTGAACGGAAGCTGCGGCACGCCCTCGAGCTGCACGTGATAGCCGCGCGCGCCCTGCATCGGGATGTCGAGCCCCATGTCGCGCATCAGGTCGCCGCTCCACACGCCCGCGGCGACGACGACCTCGCTGCCCTCGAACGTCTCGCCGCGCGAGGAGTGGACGCCGGCCGCGCGGCCGTGACGATCGCGCTCGAGGCCGGCCACGTCGACGCCGGTGCGGATCTCGACGCCACGGCGCGCGCACGCGGCGCCGAGGCCGATCATGAAGTCCGCGGGGTGGCAATGCGCGCTGTCCGTGTACCACGCGGCGCCCGCGACCTCGGGCGCGAAGCACGGGCTGCGCTCGCGGAGCTCGTCGCCCGTGAGCATCCGGTAGGAGTAGCCGTGCTTGACGAGCGAGCGCGCCTCGGCCTCGGCGTGCGGGAGGTTCGCGGGATCCATCACCACGTCGAGCCAGCCGTCGCGGCGGTAGTCGCAGTCGATCCCCTCGGCGGCGATGATCTCCTCGAAGAGCGCGAGGGTCGGGAAGCCCATCGCGCAGAGTTCGCGCATGCAGCCGTCGAGCCAGGACTGGTTGCAGTGGCGGTGGAAGGTCCAGAGCCACGAGATGAGGTCGGCGTCGGGCCGCGGGCGGATGAAGAGCGGCGCGTTCCGGTCGAACATCCACTTCAGGCCGCGCCAGCTGACCCCGGGACGGGTGAGCGGGTAGTGACCGATGGAGAGGAGGCCGGCGTTGCCGCAGCTGGCGCCCTCGCCGACCTGCTCGCGGTCGAGGACGAGGACGTCGCGCCCCGCGCGCGAGAGGAAGTACGCGGTGGCGAGGCCGACGATTCCGGCGCCGACGATGACCGTCCGTGGTCTTGGCATGTTGAAAATGTAGCCCGGCTGCATTTTCCGGGGCGGGCGATGCCGCCCCAAACGCGGAAAATGCAGCCGGGCTACATTTTCGCCATGGCAATGACCCTCGGCATCATCGGCGCAGGCGCGATCGGCAACGTCCATGCGGAGACCGCGACGCGGGCGGGGATCCCGATCGCCGGCGTCTGGGACGTGAACCCCGCGAAGGGGACGGCGTTCGGCAAGAAGCACGGCGGCGCCCGGGTCTGCGGCTCGATCAAGGAGCTGCTGGCGATGAAGGAGGTCGACTCGGTGGTGGTCGCGGTGCCGAACGTCGACCACGCCGCCGTCGCCTGCGAGGCGCTCGAGGCCGGGAAGACGGTCTTCCTCGAGAAGCCGATGGCGATGAGCGTTGCGGAGTGCGACCGGATCATCGCGACGCTCGAGCGCACCAAGGGGCGGCTGCAGATGGGGTTCGTGAGCCGCGGGACGCCAGCGAGCCGGACCGTCAAGCACTACATCGACGCCGGGACGTTCGGCCGCGTCTACCACATCAAGTGCAGCCTCTACCGCCGGCGCGGCGTGCCGGGCCTCGGCGGCTGGTTCACCACGAAGGCCATGTCGGGCGGCGGCCCGCTGATCGACCTGGGCGTGCACGTGATCGACCTGTCGCTCTTCCTCGCCGGGAGCCCCCGCCCCGAGCGCGTGAGCGGAGCC
>JAIYBS010000183.1 GCA_027488415.1 Planctomycetaceae bacterium
ACGTCGCCCGCGCTGCGGCTGCCGCTCTTCTGGCTCGCCTGGAAGAACCTGCCGATGGCCGCGGTCCGGGATGCCTGCGCGCGGTGCCTGGAGCGGGACGGAATCCTGAACCTCTTCTGGCACCCGTGGGAGTTCGTCGACCTGCGCGGCGAGGGCCTCCCGCTCCACATGCGCCGCGTCGACGGCGAGCGGATGTGCGACCGCTTCGCGTCCTTCGCCGAGTGGCTCCGCGGCCGGGGCCGCGTCGAGACGTTCGCGGAGCGGCTCGCGCGCGGAATATGATCCGCGCATGAGCCAGCGCGTCTTCGGCACTGCCGCCCGCCTCCGTCCGTTCGGCGAGAGCGTCTTCGCCACCATCAGCCGGCTTGCCGCCCAGCACGGCGCCGTCAACCTCGGCCAGGGGTTCCCGAACTTCGACGGCCCCGAGTTCGTGAAGGAGGCCGGGATCCGCGCCATCCGCGAGGGGCACGGCCAGTACGCCCGCACCTTCGGCCTGCCCGAGGCGACGAAGGCGATCGCGGCACGCTTTCGCGCGACGAGCGGCATCGAGGTCGAGCCCGACGCCGAGGTGACCGTGACGAGCGGCTGCACCGAGGCGATCGCGGCGGTCATGCTCGGGCTCGTGGACCCGGGCGACGAGGTCGTCCTCGTCGAGCCCTTCTACGACTCGTATCCAGCGTGCGTCGCGATGGCGGGCGGCACGGTGCGTGCGGTGCGCCTGCGTGCGCCGGAGTTCGCGTTCCCGCTCGAGGACCTGCGGCGCGCGGTCGGTCCGCGTACGAAGGCGATCCTGGTCAACAGCCCGCACAACCCGACGGGCCGCGTGCTCACGCGCGCCGAGCTCGAGGGGATCGCCGCGATCGCGCGCGCCGCGGACTGCCTGGTGATCTCCGACGAGGTCTACGAGGAGATCTGGTACGACGAGCCGCCGGTCTCGATCGCGACGCTCCCCGGCATGCGGGAGCGGACCGTGGTGATGTCGAGCCTCGGCAAGACCTTCAGCCTGACGGGGTGGAAGATCGGCTGGACGATCGCCCCGCCGAACCTGACCGCCGGAATCCGCGCCGCGCACCAGTTCCTGACCTTCTGCAGCGCGACCCCGCTGCAGCGTGCCGCCGTCGACGCGCTCTCCGCGCCGCGCGGCTACTACGAGTCGCTGCGCGGCGAGTACCGCGCCCGACGCGACCTCATGCTCGCCGAGCTGCGCGCCGCGGGTTTCGATCCCTTCGTGCCGGAGGGCTCGTACTTCGCGCTCGCCGAGCACGGCAGGTTCGGCTTCGCCGACGACGTGGCCTTCGCGCGCCACCTCGTCGAGAAGGTCGGCGTGGCGTGCATCCCTTGCAGCGCGTTCTACGCGCCGGGCGACGACGGCGCCAAGGACCGGGAGGCGTACTCCCTGGTGCGGTTCGCCTTCTGCAAGACCGACGAGACGATCCGCGCCGCGGGCGCCCGGATGCGCGCGCTGCAGCCCGCCGCGCGCTGACGGGGCAGGGCCCGCCGACCGCGGTCAGCCGCCGCTGCGCGCCTTCGCCGCCTCGTAGACCGTCATCGCGCGCGGCATCAGCTGCTGCAGCCTCCTGATGCGGGTGTTCTCGCTGGGGTGGGTCGAGAGGAACTCGGGCGGCGATCCGCCCTGCGCGCCCATGCGCGTCCAGAGGTCGATCGCGGTCCGCGGGTCGTATCCCGCGTCGGCCGCGATCAGCAGTCCGAGCTCGTCCGCCTCGCTCTCCTGCATCCGGCTCCAAGGGAGCAGCACGCCGACGTTCGAGCCGAGCCCGAGCGCCGCCATCGTCGCCTGCTGCGCGGCGGGGCTCATGTCGCCGAGGGCGATCGACGTTCCCTGCAGCGCACCCTGGATCACCATGTTCCCGGAGATTCGCTCGCCGGCGTGGCGCGCGATCGCGTGCGCGGCCTCGTGGCCCATGACCACCGCGAGCTCGTCGTCGTTGCGCGCCATGCGCAGCATTCCCGTGTAGACCGCGCTCTTGCCGCCCGGCAGCGCCCAGGCGTTCACGGTCTTGTCGTCGTCGATCACCGTCCACTGCCAGTCGAAGTCGCGCACGGCCTTCTCGTGGAGCCGCTCGGACGCGTCCTCGATCCGGTCGGCGATCCGCTGCACGCGGTCGTAGTCGGGGCCGGAGGTGACCTTCTTCATGCCCTTCTCGCCGAGCGCCTCCGCGTAGGCATCGTCGCCGAGCTGGCGCTCCTGCGACTGCGAGAGCACGTTCAGCTGCGAACGGTTGGTGCCGCTCACGGTGCTGCATCCGCAGGCGACGAGGAGCGCGAGGGCTGCCAGTGACGTTCGCAGGGTCGGCATGGGGGCATTTTACGCGCGGACCGGGCGGTAGCCTTCCCCGCATGACCAAGCCGCACGGCATCCGCTGGCACGTCACGGGCGATTCCATCCAGGCCGCATGCGTCACGCTCCCGCCCGGCGAGGGCGTGGTCGGCGAGGCGGGGGCGATGCTCTTCGCCGGCGACGGGATCGACCTCTCCACCGGCCTCACGACGCGGAGCGACGATCCCTCGATCGTCTCGAGCATCGCCGAGGCGATCCGCCGCAAGGTCGCGGGCGACACCTTCTTCGTGACCCGCTTCACGAATTCGGGCAAGTCGCCGGCCGAGGTGGCGTTCGCCGCGCCGTACCCGGGGACCATCGTGCGACTCGACCTCGACGGGCTTCCCGACGGGATCATCCTGCAGAAGGACTCCTTCCTCTGCGGCTCGCGGGACATCGACATCTCGGTCGCGTTCCAGCGGAACGTCCTCGCCGGCCTGTTCGGGGGCGAGGGATTCATCCTGCAGCGGATCCGGTCCGCGGAGAAGGGCGCGACGGTGCTGGCGCACGCCGGCGGCGCGCTCCTCGAGCGCACGCTCGCCGCCGGCGAGTCGCTGCGGATCGACGCGGGGTGCGTCGTGGCGTACGAGCCGTCGGTCGAGTTCGACGTGCGCGTCGTGAACAACGTGCCGACGCTGCTCTTCGGCGGGAAGGGCGTCTTCTTCGCGACGCTGACCGGCCCGGGCCGGGTGTGGATGCAGACGATGCCGTTCCCGCGCCTCGCCTCGCGCATCTGGGAGGCCGCGCCGCAGCACCGGGAGCTCGAGAGGGACCAGCAGGCCGCGGCCGCGGAGGCCGTGAAGGCGCAGGTCAAGCCCGAGGCCCGCGCGTGAGCACGCGGAGCCCGGCCGCCCGGGGCGCGCGCCGCGGAAGCGTCACTTCAGGAACAGCAGGATCTCGACGGCGATCAGCGCGATGATGATCCACTCGAGGATCTCGGCGCGGACCTGCACCTGGCGGTCGCGGAGCTTCGCGTACACCGAGTCGAGCGCCTCGATCTTTCGGAGCACCGACCGCTCGTAGTCCTCGATGTGCATGCGCCTCGTGGCCGCGCCGTGCAGGCGCGCGAGCCACTGGTCGCCGAACAGCTTCAGCGCGTTGTTCACGCCCTCGTAGAGCGCGGCCGCGTCGAGCTGCAGCTCCGCGATCCGCCGCGAGTGGCGGATGGTCTGCACGGCCAGGATCCTCGGGCCGCGCAGCGACTCGCCCGCGGTCCGGTACGCCTCGTCGAGGGCTCGGTCGAGGCGGTCGTCGAGCCATCGCATCTCGATGAGCTCGACGTTCGCGAACTCGAGCACGGCGAGCGCGTCCTCGGGCCGACGGTCGACGACCACCGCGCAGTTCCAGTCCACGACCGCGAGGTCCGCGGTCGCGTAGCTGATCGAGGCCGCAACGGCGTCGCGCACCTCCTCCGGCGAGAGCTCCGCCTCGTCCGCGCGGAGGAGCTTGGCAAGCAGCGCGTCCGGGAGCCCCGCACGGGGATCGTCCGCGTGCGGAGGGAGCGAGAACACGGAGTAATCCTCGCTGCGTCCCCCAATCTCAGGTCGGAGCGCGGCATCGCCGATGGCCGAGAGCACCTCGCGGGCGATCCGCTCCGCGGAGCT
The DNA here is from genome assembly GCA_027488415.1 of Planctomycetaceae bacterium. GTDB lineage: Bacteria > Planctomycetota > Phycisphaerae > Phycisphaerales > SM1A02 > UBA966. The sequence goes on from JAIYBS010000183.1 coordinate 3,943, forward strand.
CCGCAGGTCCTCGTGCCCGACGAGCGTCCTCGACAGCTTCACGAGACCGTCCGCGGTACCGGAGAGG
>JAIYBS010000315.1 GCA_027488415.1 Planctomycetaceae bacterium
CCGGGCGACCGCAGCGACCGCGGCGCGTCGACCTGCGTGCGACGGCGTCGTCCGGCCCGTGCGTCCGAGACCTTCGCGAGCAGGAGCTCGGCGAACGTCCGCACCGCCACCACCTCCGAAGCCGCAAGCCCGGTATCCGCGGCAAGCGCGTCGTCGCCGATGCGCGGCCGACGACCGATGAGCTCGGCGGCGCGCGCCGTCGCGGCACGGAGCTCCTCGGGAACGCCGAGCGCCTCGAGGTCGGGACGGACCGCGCTCGGGGTGCAGAGGCGCTCCGCGCTCGCGTCGATCATGGCGAGCAGGTCCTCGGGGTCGATCACGCACTGCGCCCAGCCGTCGCGGATCGCGGCGTTGCACCCGGCGGACCGGGCGCTGTCGACCGGACCCGGCAGCGCGCACGGCTCGCGCTGGTGGTCGTCGATGGCGTGGCGCGCGGTGATCAGCGCGCCGCTCGAGATGCCGGCCTCGACCACGAGCACGGTCAGCGACAGGCCGGAGATGATGCGGTTCCGCCGAGGGAAGTTCGAGGGAAGCGGCGGCCACCACGTCGGGAACTCGCTGACGAGGAGCCCGCCGCCGTCGACGATCGACTCGTAGAGCCGGGCGTGGTCGGCCGGATACGCCTCGCCGAGGCCCGAGCCGAGGACGGCGATCGTCGTACCGCCCACGCGAAGGGCAGCGCGGTGCGCAGCGGCGTCGACTCCTCTTGCGCCGCCCGACACGACGGCGATCCCCTCCGAGGCGAGCGCGGCGGCGAAGCGGGCGGCCTGCGTCTCGCCGTAGCTCGTCGCGCGGCGGGCACCGACGATCGCCGCCGAGTCCTCCGCGCAGGCGGCGGTCCGGCCGCGCACCCAGAGCAGGACCGGCGGCGTCGGCAGCGGCGCGAGGAGCGGCGGGTAGTCGGGGTCGCCAAGGGCGATGGCAGAGATCCCCGCGCGCCGCATGGCCTCCCGCTCCGCGTCGGCGTCCGCCTCACGGATGCCGCGGTGGATCTCCTCGGCGCGCGCCGAGGACGCCCGTCCGAGGCCGACGAGCTCGTCCGGGGAGGCGGAGACCGCGGACTCGAAGGAACCGAACCGCGACAGCGCGTCGTGGTGGAACGCGGGCCCTGCGGCCGAGCAGAGCGCGAGGCGCAGCAACGCATCCGGAATGTCACCTGGTTCGCGAGGCATCGCCGCACCCTACGGGCGGCTGCGGAAAGGCCGGCTATTCCCTGCGGAAGTTCGGCGCAGAACGGCGCGCGACGGGCTCAGTCCGCGCCGTGCGGGCCGCTCTCCGAGTCGGACGGCGAGTGGTCCCCGATCCGCACCGAGGACTCAGCGCTCGAGGAGGTGTCCGGCGCCGCCGTCGGCAGGCGCGCTCCTCCGGCGAACGAGAGCATCGCCGGCGCAGGAACACCGAGTGCGCGCGCGGCCGCGGAACCAGCCTCGTCGACGGAGGGAGCCGCGGGCAGGCGCAGGCGAAGCGGCGCCGAAAGGAGGCCGAGGAAGATGCACATCGCGCCGGCGCCGGCGATCCAGAGCGCCTTGCGCCCGAGCGTCAGCCTGCTGAGGAGCGAATCCGGGAACGGCACCACGCTCGCGCGGACCGGCTCGACCGTCGCGTCGGCCCACTCGATCGGCGTCTGGCCAGCAGAAGCCGCCACGATCACCGGGCGCTCGCCGCGCGGGACGAGGTTCAGCTGCGACGCCGCAAGGCGCCGGACGAGCTGCGGGTCCGCCGCGTCGAGCTCCTGCACGAACCGGGAGTACGCCTCGAGCCGGTTGCAGTTCTCGCGCTCCTGGGCATCGAGATGCCGCAGCTGCGTCCGCATCACCCACAGGTCGTAGGTGGCGGGGACGAGGGTCGCCGAGGCGACGAGGACGAGCCCGGCCAGCACGAAGAGCCAACCGGGGTCAAAGAGGATCGAGGCGCGTCCGATGCGCATCTCTCCGTCATCGGCCGGACCGGCCTCCCCGCTGCAGACATGCCCCGGGAACGCGCCGGCCGCGCCCCGGAGGGGGCGCGGCCGGCGGGAATCGGTCCTTGGGAGCCGGCTCAGGCCAGCTCGGGGAACATCTTCTGGACGGTGGACACGAGGTCCTTGACGTGGCTGACGCTCTCGGCCATCAGCTTCGACTCGTCCGCGGTCATCTTGATCGGGACGACCTTCTCCATGCCCTTCGCGCCGAGCACGACCGGCACGCCGACGAAGTAGCCCTTGCCCTTCTGGCCCGGGGCGACGCCGTACTCGTCCTCGCAGTACGCCGCGCAGGGAATGATGCGCTTCTTGTCCTTGACGATCGCCTCGACCATCTGGATCGAGCCCGAGGCCGGCGCGTAGTAGGCGCTGGTGCCCATGAGCTTGACGATCTCGCCGCCGCCCACCTTGGCGCGCTCGACGCACTCGGTGATGTCGGCCTGCGAGAGCAGCTGGTCGATCGGGATGCCGGCCACGCTCGTGAAGCGCGGCAGCGGGACCATGTCGTCGCCGTGGCCGCCGAGGAGGAGCGAGCTGATGTCCTCGATCGAGCAGCCGAGCTTCATCGCCAGGAAGGTGCGGAAGCGCGCCACGTCGAGCGCGCCGGCCTGCCCGAGGATGCGGTGCGTCGGGAAGCCCGAGACCTTCCACGCGGTGTAGACCATCGCGTCGAGGGGGTTGCTCACGACGATGAGCACCGCGTTCGGCGAGTGCTTCGCGACCTGCTCGGTGACGTCCTTCACGATCTTCACGTTGACGCCGATCAGGTCGTCGCGGCTCATGCCGGGCTTGCGGGGCATGCCGGCGGTGATGACCACGACGTCGGAGTTCGCGGTGTCCTTGTAGTCGGAGGTGCCGACGATGTTCGCGTCGAAGCGCTCGATCGGGCCGCACTGCGCGAGGTCGAGGGCCTTGCCCTGCGCGACGCCGACGCGGTCCGGGATGTCGACGAGGACGATGTCGCCGAGTTCCTTGGCTGCGGCCCAGTGGGCACAGGTGGCTCCGACGTTTCCGGCTCCGATGATCGAGATCTTGGCGCGTCGCACTGCTCGGTTCTCCGTTTGTTCGTTCGCTGCGGTGGCGGTTGGTTTCCGGTCGCCCGGCGGGCGATCGAGGCGGAAATGATAGGGAGGCAACCTCCTGCGCGCGGGTCGGGCCGAGATCTGGAGAATTCCGCGGCCCGGCGACTTGCGTTCGCGCCTCAAGGCAATAACTTTCCGGGAACCCCACTCTTCAGGAGACCCCGACCCCATGAAGCACCTCGCCCTCCCGGCATCCGCGCTGCTGGCCGTCACCGCCATCGGACTCTCGCTCACCGCGCAGCCGCGCGTCGCGACCGCGTCGCCCCAGGACCCGGGACGCCCGTGGCAGCACGACGACGGCACGATCACCTTCCAGGGCCAGGTGTTCGGCAGCTGGCAGGAGTTCCGGCAGAAGGTCGATCCGTCTCAGTGGCGTTGCGGCACTCCCACCACGATCGGCGACGATGTCCCCGGCCAGAACGAGGGCGGCGTCGCGGCGTCGACGGCGGACTGCTCCAACAACCTGACGAACCCGACCGTCGAGTACAGCCCGGCGAACGGCGCGAAGATCGTCGAGGTCGCCGCCATGGGCGTGGCCG
>JAIYBS010000261.1 GCA_027488415.1 Planctomycetaceae bacterium
GCGCGCGCGGCCGGCACGCTCACGCTCGACGGCGAGGACCTGCTCGCGCCGGCGCGCGACGTGGTCGAGCTGCGCCGCCGCGTCGGCATGGTGTTCCAGAAGCCGAACCCGTTCCCGAAGTCCATCTACGACAACGTGGCGTTCGGCCCGCGCCTGCACCGGAAGTTCCAGCGCGCCGACCTCGACGAGCTCGTCGAGAACTCGCTGCGCGCCGCGGCCCTCTGGGACGAGGTCAAGGACCGCCTGAAGGCGAGCGCGCTCGGGCTCTCGGGCGGCCAGCAGCAGCGGCTCTGCATCGCGCGTGCGATCGCGGTGGGGCCGGAGGTCCTGCTGATGGACGAGCCGTGCTCCGCGCTCGACCCCAAGTCGACCGCGAGCGTCGAGCAGCTGATCCGCGAGCTCGAGAGCGAGTACACGATCGTGATCGTGACGCACAACATGCAGCAGGCGGCCCGCGTCAGCGACCGGACCGCGTTCTTCTTCGAGGGCACGCTCGTCGAGTGCGGGGACACCGACGCGATCTTCACCAACCCGAGCAACAAGCGCACCGAGGACTACGTCTCGGGCCGCTTCGGCTGAGCCGAACATAAACTGAGACCGAACGATGGCAATCGACCTTCAGACAGAGATCCTGAACCTGCGCCGCAGCCTGCTTGCGATGGGCGCAGCCACCGAACGACGCGTGGGCCTCGCGGTGCGCGCGCTGGTGGAGGCCGACGTTTCCGCGGCGCAGGAGGTCAAGGCGAGCGACGCCGAGATCGACACGATGGAGGTCGAGCTCGAGACGCAGTGCATGCGGATCCTCGCGCTCGGCTCGCCCGTCGCGCACGACCTGCGGTTCGTGCTGAGCGTCGTGCGGATCTCGGGCGATTTCGAGCGCATCGCCGACCTGAGCCGCGGGATCGCGAAGAAGGTCGTTCGGTGGTCGGGCGGCGCCGGGCCGACCGAGGTGCCGGGGACCCTCGCGGACATGGCGACGTCGGCGCAGGCGATGATGGCCGACGTGCTGGCCGCGCTCGCGGACGAGGATGCGGAGCTCTGCCGCGAGGTGCGGCGCGCCGACCGGCGCGTGGACAACCTCAACAAGGAAGTGATCGCGACCAGCCGGCAGCTCATCCAGGACGACCCGACGCTCACCGCCGAGGCGATCGACATCATGCAGATCGCGCAGCGCCTCGAGCGCATTGCGGACATCACCACGAACATCGCCGAGGACGTGATCTTCCTCGTCGAGGGGCGCGTGGTCCGGCACGGCGACTGAACATGCGCCGGGGGACGCCGGGCGTGGTGCTCGGGGCGTCGGTTTCGCCGGCTGTGCGCGCCGATAATCGTGCCTGGATCGGCCTCTGCGATGTCAGGCAGCCCCCTTCCCCTGCGGACGGATTCCGGCTACACTGCGCGACTCTTCGGAGTCAACCATGCATTACCCGCACAGGATCAGCCGCATCAAGAAGGTTCGCAGCGTCGGTTTCCGCGCTCGAATGAAGACCCGCAAGGGCCGCGCCATCCTGAACCGGAAGCGCCGCGTCGGCCGCGCCATCCGCGTTCGCTGAGCCGTGACTGAACACAACCCGCGTCCCGAGAGCGTGCGCCCGTCGGGCGTCCGTCCGGCAACTGTCCTCATCGGACTCCGCGGCTCCGGGAAGACCACGCTGGGCCGGCTGCTCGCCGCCCGGCGCGCGGTGCCGTTCATCGACCTGGACGATCGCATCGTTGCCGGCTCCGGCCATGCCTCCGTGAGCGCGATGTTCCGTGCCGAGGGAGAACCCGCGTTCCGCGCGGCGGAGGCGCGCGCGCTCGAGGCGGTGCTGGCCGACTGCCCACGCGACGGTGCGGTGATCGCGCTCGGAGGCGGCACGCCGACCGCGCCCGGGGCGAGAGCGCTGCTCGACGCGGCGCGTGCCGGAGGCGTGATCCGCATCGTCCTGCTCGAGGCGCTGCCCGAGGTGCTCGGTGCGAGACTCAGCGTCGCCCCCGGCGATCGCCCGCTGCTCATGGGCGCGAACTTCACCGAGGAAGCCGCGTTGCTCGCGAGCCGGCGCCTGCCGGCGTACCGCGAGCTGGCCGACGCGACGGTGCGCACCGACGGCGACCTCGCGGACGCGCTGGCGCGGATCGAGGAAATCCGTTCCTGGTAAAGGTGCCCGGGATTTCGGCGGCAGCGCAGGCAACGCAATTCGACGAGCGAGATCGCCGAAATCCCGGGCACCTTAACCAGGAACGGATTTCGGCCACACGATCTCCACCTCGCCGTCGGCGGTGTCCACCGCGATCGCAAGTTCGCGAAGCGCGGCAAGTGCCGCCAGCTGCTCGGCCTGCTTCTTGCTCGGGCCCCATGCGCCGGGGAAACGCCGCGCGCCGGCCATCACGCAGATCTCGAATGCCTTCGCGTGGTCCGGGCCCTGCTCGTCGAGCACCGCGTACTGCGGGAGCCCCATGTCGAGCTGCGCGAGGCACTGCTGGAGCACCTGCTTGAAGTTCTGCTGGTGACCGAGCCGGAGCGCGGCATCGATCCGCGGCGCCAGCAGCGGCAGCACGAACGCGCGCGTGACCTCCAACCCGGCGTCGAGGTAGAGCGCCCCGACGACCGCCTCGAACACGCCCGCAAGCAGGCTCTCGGGAAGCCCCTGCCGGCCGCGCACGCCCTTGTCGATGCGCATCAGCGGATCAAGCCCGCACTGCGCCGCGAGCTCCGCGCAGACGCGCCCGCTCACCACGTTGGACTTCACCTTCGTCAGCTCGCCCTCGAGCAGGTCCGGCCGCTCGGAATACAGGTGCGTGCACACGATGAACCCGAGCGCGGAGTCCCCGAGGAACTCAAGCCGCTCGTTCGAGTTGATCCGACCGTCCGCCGCGGACGAGTGCGTCAGCGCGACCTGCACCAGCGATGCATCGCGAAACCGATGCCCGGTCAGGGACTCGATCGCCGCGAGCGCGTCGGACTCCGACATCATCGCCACGCGATCACCATCTCCAGCCCGCGCACCATGCAGGCAAGCACCAGTCCGCCGGCGCCGCCGACGACGAACCAGAACGCGGTCTCCAGGCGCTCGCGCCGGGCTCGCGCCGCAGGCGTGCGGATGAGCGGCTGCGAGACGGGATCCGCCGCCGCGGCGCGTCCTCGCGCGGGCGCGACCCCGTCGAGCGGCGTCGCGAGCGCAGAGAGCGCCTTGCCGTGGCTGCCGAGCGGCCCCATCGCGCCGTCGGCGAATTCCGCGACGGACGCCAGGTCCTCGCGCATCTGCTGGTAGGCGTCGGACGCAAGCACCCACGCAGCCTCGCCCGGCGCGAGCAGCGCATGCTGCGCATCGCCCCAGCAGCGATCACCCGGATGGTGCCCTGCCCGCCCGGCGACCGCCATCTCGGCGGCGACCGCGTTGCGTGCCGACATCGCCGCACGGACCGCGGGATGCTGGAAGGACCTGTCTTCGTCGTTTGGGAGCACGCGCAGTCCTCGTCACGCGAACCCAGGCAATCCGTTGCCTCGGGAATCATGCCGCGGAGGGCATCGTCACGCACGTCGCCGGGCGCCAAGGCGCCGCTGGGCGACCAACTCGGTCATTCCGGCCAGCAGCACGCCCGCGCCTCGATGCGCCGCGCGAGCCGCTCGCGATCCTTCGGCGAGTCGAATCCGGTGAACTGCACCGCCATGCGGCGCGGGCCCGGATCGTCATCGCACGAGAAGACGCGCACCACCGTGCCGCGGATGCGGATCGGCACCTGCTCGGCCGGCGGATAGAGTTCGATCGCCACTTCAGTGCCTGCGGCGAGCGCCTCGTCGAGCTCGAACCGCATGCCGGTGGAGGAGATGTCGTAGCCATGGCCCTCCAGGCCGCCCTCCGGCGTGCCGAGGCCGTCGTCGAACCCCGTGAGATCGAGGTCCTCGATGATGTGCGAGACCGCCGAGCGCGTGGCCGAACCCCCCGCCGATCGCGCCGAAGGAATCACCACGACCCGGGTGTACGCCGGGCTGAACCGAAAACGGTCGTCCGACCGTCGGTTCGGTGCTTCGACTGTGACCATTCCTGCTGCTCCTTGGCCGAGCATTCCGTGGCCGAACTGCGAACTGGGGCCTGGGTAACGCATGGGTAAGACGTCCGTGTCCGGAGATAGGTTCGGCAATTTCTCGCGCGGGGCTTGAAATCGCGGCTCTCGGACCCGGACGGGCTCGGGGCGCCTCGGCGACCCGGAACCGCCCCACCTGCATCCGCGCAGGCGGAACAAACGGTTCAGACAGAGTTTGCGATTCCGAAAGCCCAGAGTCAGGTAATGTGGAGTTCTTTCGTGCACATTCCGCAGAAACCGGATAGTTGGGCACGGCAAAGTCCCCTGACAGAACCTGAGAACAGTGATGCCGCAACTTCCTGTAGAGAAGGGACTTACCGCTGATCTCCTGCATGGCCGCACGGTGGCGCTCATCGGCTACGGGAATCAGGGGCGGGCGCACGCGCTGAACCTCCGCGACTCCGGGGTCGCGATCCGAATCGGCGGGCGGCCGGGATCCGCCGCGCGAGCGAGGGCAGAGTCCGAGGGATTCCGCACCGCCGACACCCCGGAAGCCGTCCGCGGGGCCGACCTCATCATCGTCGCCCTGCCGGACGAGGCCCATGCCGCGGCGTGGGCGAAGGACATCGCGCCGAACCTCGTGCCGGGCCAGACGGCCGGGTTCATCCACGGCTCGAGCGTGCACTTCGGGCTCGTCTCGCCGCGCGAGGGAGTCGGCCTGGTGCTGGTGGCGCCAAAGGGACCGGGCACGACGCTCCGGGAGCGATTCCTCGCTGGCCAGGGAATCCCGGCGCTGCTCGCCGTGCAGCAGGAGCGCGACGCGCGCGACGGGGGCCCGAGCTCGCTCGACCTCGCACGTGCCTGGGCCGCGGGCCTCGGCTGTGCGCGCGCCGGCGTCGTGCGCACCACCTTCAAGGACGAGGCGGAGACGGACCTCTTCGGCGAGCAGGCCGTCCTCTGCGGCGGGATGCTCGGGCTCGCGCAGGCGGCGTTCGAGGTGCTCGTGGAGGCCGGCTACCCGCCGCTCCTCGCGTACACGGAGTGCATCCACGAGATCAAGCAGGTCGCGGACCTGCTGTACGCGCGCGGGCCGGCCGGTATGCGCGCGGCGATCAGCAACAGCGCCGAGTTCGGCACCTACGCCGCGGCGCCGCGGATGGCCGATGAACGCACCAAGGACGCGATGCGCACGCTGCTTGCCGAGATCCGTTCGGGTGCCTTCACACGCCGCATGCAGGCGGACCACGATGCCGGTGCGCCGTGGTTCCGCGCGCAGCGGGCGGCGGCGGATGCGCACCCGATGGAGCGCGCGGGCGCGGACGTGCGCGCGCTGATGCCGTGGCTCGCGTCCGAGGCCGGCGCGGCAGCAGGCCCGGCACCGACGAAGCAGAGGGAAGAAACACGATGACACCGCTCGACGCATGGATCCTCGGCATGGTCGAGGGAATCACCGAGTACCTGCCCGTGTCGAGCACGGGGCACCTGATCATCACCTCGTGGATGCTCGGCCTCGACCGCACGCCCGAGCAGCGGAGCGCGGTGCACGACTTCGAGATCATCATCCAGGGCGGCGCGATCCTCGCGGTGCTCGGCCTGTACCGCGCGCGCATCGGGCAGATGGTGCGCGGCACCGCGAGCCGGCTCGGCGTCGGCGGGCTCGGGCCGAAGGACCGGATGGACGCGGGCTGGACGATCGCGCGCAACGTGATGATCGCGTTCGTGCCGGCCGCCGCGATCGGCTTCGCGGCGAAGGACGCGATCAAGGAGCACCTCTTCAACCCCGCCGCGGTCATCGGTGCGCTGGTGGTGGGCGGGCTGGTGATGCTCGCAATCGCGCCGTGGCAGTCGCGGCGGCTCGCGGCGGACCGCGCGGCGGCGGAGCGGGCGGCGGCGAACGGGTTCGGCGCGGACCACGCCGGCGCGTCGCTTGCGCGGATGACCGCGGCACAGGCGCTCCTCGTCGGGCTGATGCAGTGCGCGGCGCTGTGGCCGGGGACGAGCCGCAGCTTCGCGACGATCCTCGGCGGACTGCTCGTCGGGCTCGGAGGCGTCGCGGCCGCGGAGTTCAGCTTCCTGCTCGGGCTCGTCACGCTGACAGCCGCGAGCGCCTACAGCGCGCTGAAGATCGTGAAGGCCGGCGAGACGGCGCAGTTCCTCGAGGCGATCGGCGGGTGGATGCCGCTCGTCGCCGGGCTTGCCGTGGCGTGGGCGAGCGCGGCGCTGTCGATCGACTTCCTGGTGCGCTACCTCGGGCGCCACACGCTCGCGGTCTTCGGCTGGTGGCGGCTCGCGGTGGCGGCGATCGTGATCGTCTTCGCGTGGCGCTTCGGCCTTACAATCTCGGCGTGAACCAGTTCCTGCTCTTCCTCCGCAGCGTCGCGATCGCCATCGTGGTGTTCCTGGTGCTCGCGTTCTTCGCGGCGAAGTTCTTCGGCGGGACGCTGTTCCCGAGGCCGCCGCGCGTCGACTTCCCGGCGATCACCGCGGGCGGGCAGGCCTACTTCCTGAGCGTGACACGCGAGGAGGGCAAGAGCCCCGCCTTCACGCTGCGGCAGGTGGACGC
>JAIYBS010000095.1 GCA_027488415.1 Planctomycetaceae bacterium
AGCGCGTTCAACTCGCGCGAGAACGTGCTCGAGGTCGCGCGCCGTCTGTCGAAAGTCGTACCCGGTTAAGTATGCACCAATTCGTTCTCTGGAGAACGAAATGGTGCATACTTAACCGGGTACGACTTTCGCCAGGCGACGCGCGACCTCGAGCACGTTCTCGCGCGAGTTGAACGCGCTGATCCGGAAGAAGCCCTCGCCGAGGCGGCCGAAGCCCGCGCCCGGCGTCACGACCACCTGCGCGTCGGCGAGGATGCGGTCGAACATCTCCCAGCTGCCGATCCCCTCCGGGCACGCGACCCAGACGTAGGGCGCGTGCACGCCGCCCCAGACCTTCATGCCCTTCGACGCGCACGCCTCGCGGAGGATCGCGGCGTTCCCCATGTAGAAGTCGACGAGCGCACGCATCTGCGCCTGCCCCTCGGGCGAGCAGAGCGCCTCCATGGCCTTCTGCACCGGCCAGCTGACCCCGTTCGAGCACGTCGCCCAGCGACGCGACCACAGGCGATGCAGCGGAACGCGCTCGCCCGTGCGCGTGCGTCCCTCGAGGGCCTTCGGCACGACCGTGTAGCCGGCGCGCACGCCGGTGAACCCGCCGTTCTTCGAGAAGCTGCGGAACTCCATCGCGCACCGGTCCGCGCCCGGGATCTCGAAGATCGACCGCGGGATGGACGGATCGCGCACGTACGCCTCGTACGCGGCGTCGAAGCAGAGGAGTGCGTCGTGCCGGAGCGCCCACTCGACCCAGCGCGAGAGCTGCTCGCGCGTGGCAACCGAGCCGGTCGGGTTGTTCGGGAAGCACAGGAACGCCACGTCGACCGGCTGCGCCGGCGGCTCGGGCACGAAGCCGTTCTCCGGCGTCGCGGGAAGGTAGGTCATCCCCTCGTAGCCGCCGCCCGCGAGCGCGGGACCCGTGTTGCCGGCCATCACGTTGTTGTCGACGTACACCGGGTACACCGGGTCGCACACCGCGATGCGGTTTCCGCCCTGCCCCGGCGTCCCGGTCGCGAGGATCTCGAGGAACGCGCTCGCGTCGGGCTTGCTGCCGTCCGACAGGAAGATCTCGTCGGCCTCGATCGCGATCCCGCGGTCGCGGAAGTCGACCTTCGCGATCGCGCGTCGGACGCTCTCGTGGCCCGTGGCGGGTCCGTAGCCGCGGAAGGTCTCGCGGCGCGCGAGGTCGTCGACGCCGGAGCGCATCGCCTCGATCGCGACGGCCGGCAGCGGCTCGGTCACGTCGCCCACGCCGCAGCGGATGATGCGCGGCGCGAGCGCGGGATTCGCCTCGGCGAAGGCCGCGACGCGTCGGGCGATCTCGGGGAAGAAGTAGCCCGCGGCCAGCTTCAGGTAGTGGTCGTTGATGAGTGCCATGTGCTGCGTTCCTTGCGGCCGCGCCGGTCAGGCCGGCGGCCCGTTCACGGCGACGAGAAGATCGACCCGTACTCCATCGGGTCCTTCACGATGCTGATGCGCACCGGCGCGTCGACGTTGCGCACGGTGATCGTGTTCTTGCACGTGCCGAGCGTCGCGTGCAGCGTGTCGTGGTCGTTGCGCCGGTCGAGGACGCGCCACTCGCCCGCCTCGACGCGGGTCGCCACGTCGCCGTTCACGCACTCCACGTCGAAGGTGCCGCACGTCCCGGTGAACGCGCGCATCACGATCTGCTGGCCGCGCGTGACGAGCGTCACGTCCTCGGTGATCGCCCACGGCGTGAACATGCGGATCTCGCCGTCGGCCGTGTGCACGTCGCAGGCGCCGCGGTTCTCGAAGACGTGCACCTTGCCGGCGCGGGTCCGGACGCGGACGCGGCGCATCTCGGGGAGCTCGATCTCGACGTCGGTGCGGTGCAGCCACGCCTCGTCGTGCGAGGTCGTGCACCGCATCACGAGCGTCGGCACGTCGCCGCCGCGGCGGATCTCGGCGCGGACGTCCACCTCGGCGAGCGACCGGGCGCCGTCCTCCTTGCGGTCGTGCCCGTGCGAGGCACCGACCGTGACCCGCATCAGTGCCTGCCCCTTCGTCTCGCGGCCGGCCCGGACGACGATGTCGCCCGCGAACGTCTCGAGGTCGAGGTCGACGATGCCGTCGACGGGAAGCGCGTAGTTGCGCTCCTCGGTCACCGTGCCGTCGAAGTTTGCGGCGATGCCGCTGCCGGTGCGGTCGAGGCCGCGCTCCACCGAGCTGTGGCCCGCGCACCCGCCGGCGGCGAGGATCGCGGCGGCGAGGAGTCGCGGGAGTCGTGGCCCCGAGGAGGCATGCGGTCCGTGCATCCGGGGGATTCTACGATGCACGCATGCGCAGGCGCACGATGCACGGAGCGGCATGGATCGCGGCCTTTACCGCGGCGGCGGCCGCGATCCCGGCATCGCTCGCCCACGCCCAGGCCGGTCCCGCGCAGCCGGCGCCTGTCCCGGCGGATTCCGTACGGGTCGTCCTCCCGGAGGCCTCGTCGGCGCTGCTTTCGGACGGGGTCCGCTCCGGGCGCATGATCCTCTTCCTCGTGAGCCTCGCAAGCGACTCCGCCCCGCCGTCCCGGGGCGCCGCGCCGATGGACGCACCGTTCTTCGACCGCCCGCAGCCGATGTACTCCGTCGCGGTCGAGTCGCTGTCGCCCGGCAAGGCGGTGGCGATCGACGCGAACGCCGTGTCCTTCCCGCTGCCGCTCGACCAGCTCGACGGCCGCTACCGCGTGCAGGCCGTCTTCGACCGCGATCGCACGGGCCGGGGGCACGCATCCCCGGGCAACCTCGCCAGCGCGGTCTCCGAGGTGACGCTCCGGCGCGATGCGGCCGACGCCGCGGAGCTGCAGCTCTCGTGGCGAATTGACGAGGAGCCGCTCCCGGAGGCCCCGAACCTCCGCTGGTTCGAGATGAAGAGCGCCCTCCTCAGCCGGGCGACCGGCCGCGACGTGATGCTGCGCGCCGGCATCGCGCTGCCCGCGGGCTGGGACGACCCCAATCACCGGCGCCGGATCTTCCCCGCCGTCTACGTGGTGCCGGGGTTCGGCGGGCGCCGCGACGCGGCGGCTTCGATGGCGCGGCTCCTCGCGGACCCGGCGACTCGCGAGCTCGTGCCGCAGGCGGCGTGGGTGGTGCTCGACCCGGAATGCCCGCTCGGGCACCACGCATTCGTCGACAGCGCGGCGAACGGCCCCTGGGGAACCGCGCTCGTGGAGGAGCTCATCCCCGAGCTCGAGCGTCGGTTCCGCCTCGTCCGACGCCCGGAGGGCCGCATCGTGACCGGCCACTCGAGCGGCGGGTGGAGCGCGCTCTGGCTGCAGCTCGAGCACCCGGAGACGTTCGGCGCCTGCTTCGCGAGCTCGCCCGACCCGGTCGACTTCTCGCGCTTTCAGCTGAGCGACCTGTACTCGGACGCGAGCGTCTTCTCCGACCCGGAGGGCAAGGAGCGTCCGTCCTACCGCGTGCCGCTGATGAAGCAGTTCGACAAGGTCTGCATGACCGTCCGCGAGGAGGCCTCGATGGAGCGCGTGCTCGGTCCGGCCCGCGACAGCGGCGAGCAATGGGACTCGTGGGCTGCGACGTGGAGCGCCGTCGACCCGGCGACGAAGCTCCCGCGACCGCTCTTCGACTCCGCCACGGGGACGATCGACCGCGGCGTCGTGCGCAACGAGTGGTCGCGCTACGACATCGCCGCGCGCGTCCGCGCGGACCCAGCCCGATTCGTGCCGATCTTCCGCGAGCGCGTCCGGCTGCTCTGCGGCGGGCGCGACGGCTTCTACCTCGAGCGAGCGGTGGCGGGCCTGCAGGACGCCCTGACCGCCGCGGCGGACGCGCTCATGGCGAAGGGCCAGATGCTCTCGGAGGGACCCGGCTACGTGACCGTCGTTCCCGAGGAGACCCATTCGACGATGGCCGCGGCCGCGACCGTCCGGTGGCACCGGGAGATGCGGGACTGGCTCCGGGCGAACGGGCTCGACTGATTCCGCCGGCCGGAGGCGAATTCCGCAATCCGGCCCTCCGGCCGCATATGGCGGGCGGGGTCGTGCGTGCCCATACTGCACCCATGCGCACGATCCGCCTCGCCGCCGCCGTCGCCCTCGCCCTCTCCGGATGCCTCTGGCGCCCCGCGCTCGGCCAGGTCCAGCTCTCCATGGGCACGGCGTCCGAGGCGAACCCGGTCCTCCCGAGCAAGGAGTACGACGCGATCGCCGACGCCATCGGGCTCGACGACGTGCAGCGCCAGGTGGCGAACGCCGGATTCGACGACGCGCAGGAGCGGATGTTCGCGGCGAAGCGGCGGATGGACGCGATCCGCGCACGGCACGGCAGCGACCCGAAGGACGAGCAGGCGATCGCCGAGGTGGAGCAGGGGCGCCGCGCGCTGGCGCAGGCGATCCTCGCCGAGGTGGACTCGCTCTTCCAGGCGGTCGCCGCCGTCACGCGTGCCGACCAGCGCGACGCGCTCGAGCGCGAACGGCTCGCCGCGAAGCGGCGCGCGATCCGGTCGATGCTGGGCAGCGCCGCGAGCGACGGTCCCGCGCAGTTCGACGTGGAGCGCGCCATCGCGAAGGCGAAGCTCTCGCCCGAGCAGGCGTCGGCCGCGCTGGCGCAGCTTGGCCCGTACCGCCAGCGCATCGGTCAGCTGATGCAGCGGCTGCTCGACCAGTCGATCGTCCAGCAGCGCAAGTCCGCGAAGGCGAGCGCCGCCGACCGCAAGGCCGACGGCGCCGCGCCGGGCGGCGAAGACTTCATGGCGGGCATGCGGCGCTGGGCGGAGGCGCAGGCCGCGAGCCGCGAGCTGATGACGCAGCTGGCCGCGGCGCACCGCGATGCGCTCGCCGCGCTCGAGCAGGTGCTTCCCGCCGACCAGCTCTCCGCCGTCCGCGAGTCGACGCTCTCGCGCGTCTGGCCCCGCACGGCGATGGACCCGATGTCTCCCGAGAGGGTGATCCGCCAGGTGCTCGAGCGCGCGAAGGACGCGGAGCTCCGGACGGCGGTGGAGGCCGTGCGGGACGGCTGGCGCCCGCGCTGGTGGTCGGCGACGGTCCGCATGGCAGCCGCGGAGGACGACCTGCGCGGCACCGTGCCCTTCATGGAGCCCGGCGCCGCAGACGAGTCGGTGGCGAAGGCGCGCGCGCGGCTCCGAGAGATGCGCGAGGAACGCTCCGCGGCGGACCGCGACGGGTGGAAGGCGCTTGCGGCGGCCGACCCCGGCCGACGGGAGTTCTACGAGAAGATGGCCGCGCGACAGGGATCCAAGGGCGGGCTCCTGATGATGGAGGCCGCGCAGCTCCCGCCCGACGAGTCCGCGGGCGGCGCGGTCGCGGTGGGCGGGATCGCCATCGCCGGCGAGGCGACCGCGGTCACCGAGGCCGTGGCGGCGGACGTCGTGGTCGGCGCGGCCACGATGATCATCGCGCAGTCGTCGGAGGACGGCGAGGGCGAGGAGGACATGATGGTCTTCACCTCCGGTGAGGAGATGGCGGGCGGCGTGATGCTCGCGGTGGGCGGCGACGGCGTGCCCATCGTCTTCGGCGACCAGTTCGGCGACGGGCTCGGCTCGAACCTCGAGTTCTCGTCGATCGCGTTCGCCGACGGCACCGACGAGCTCGGCGGCGGCGTGCGCTGCCGCGTCCCGCTGCGCGTCGACACCGACCGAGCCGCGTCGATCGCGCGCACGCTCGGCGTTGATCCCGCGTCGCCCGCGATCACGGCGATGCTCGCCGACTACGACGCGAAGGCGAACGCCGCTCGCGAGGCGATCGGCACGACGGGGCGGCCGACGAACGGCGCGGAGCGACTGCGCTTCGATGACGATGCGGCCGCGGCGTCGAGGATCGACGCGTACCTCGCGGCGCTTGCGTCCGCGGACGAGGAGCTGATCGCTGGCATCGCGGCCCTCGGCACGAACGACGAGGTACTGCTCGCGGCGGTGCGGGCGGAGCGCGCGGCCGAGCGCATGCGCGCCGTGCGGCACGCGGACACGTGGAGCTTCACGATGTCGGACGAGTCGGTGCGCGACGTGCGCGTCGGAGACTGCATCCGCGGCGCAGGGCTTCCCGAATCGCAGGCCGCGCAGGCGATGGCGGCGTGGGCTGCCTCCGTCGGCGCCGCGGAATCGGCCGCCGCGGCGTGGCTCTCCACCGAGCGTCGCGCGCTGCCGGAGCTCGCTGCCTCGGAACGGGCGATGATGGTCGAACCCGCCGAAGGCGAGCCGCAGCAGGGACAGACGATGATCGCGCTCGACCCCGAGTCTGAGAAGCGGCGCGGCGAGCTGCTGCAGGAGGCGGTCGACGCCAGCAAGGCGATCACTGCCGCGGCGATCGCGATGCGCGACGCCGTGCTCGCGGTGCTGCCTGAGGACGGCAAGGAACGGTTCCGCTCCGCGTGGCTTCGCGCCGCGGCACCGAAGGTCTACGCCGATACGCGCGACGCGATGCCGACCCTCGACGCGGCGCTCTCGGTGGCAGGCGTGTCCGAGGCGCAGAAGTCGCAGGTGAACGCGCTCCGCGGCGAGCACGCCGCGCGTCACCGCGAGCTGTGCGACCGGTTGGCGGTGGCGGTGATTGCCTCCAAGCCGGGCGGCGCGGCGATCCTCGGGACGTCCGTCTCGGGCGACGCGAACGCGCAGGTCGCCGACGGCCGATTCGAGCGAGCCGAGCTCAACGCGCGGTCCCTGCGGCGGCTGCGGTCCGTCCTGACCCCGGAGCAGCGTGCCGCGCTCCCGGCGCTCAGCCGCGCGACCACTCCGCCGGCACCGGTCCGTGCGTCGCCATGATGCGGCTGTGGATGCCGCCGCGGCCCTTCCACTCGGTGATCAGCTGCATCCACGCGGGCTTCATCGCCGCGGCGAGGTCGTCGCGCATGCGGTTCGTGACCGCCTCGTAGAAGATGCCCTCGTTGCGGAAGCTCTGGTGGTAGAGCTTCAGGCTCTTCAGCTCGACGCACTGCTTCGCGGGCTGGTAGCGCAGGATGATGCGCGCGAAGTCGGGGTGACCGGTCTTCGGGCAGACGGAGGTGAACTCCTCGTTCACGTGCTCGATGACGAACGGCGTGTCGGTGGGCGTCGGGAAGCACTCGAGGAGCGTCGGGTCTGGCATGGCGGGAAGCGTAGGCGGGGCGGCGTCAGGGCGCGTAGGTGCGGAGCAGCTTCTCGACCTGCGGCTGGGCGGCGTCGACCTCGAGGCTCCGCTCGAACGCGCGGCGGGCCTCCTCGCGCGACGTGCCGTCGAGCCGGTCGCTCAGGAGCCAGGAATTGAGGGCACAGACGCCGATCCCGTTCCACGCCTTCGTGCTGCGGGGGTCCTGCTCGGCGGCGGCGCGATATGCGACGATCGCCCGCTCGTAGTCGCCGGCCCGGAACGCGAGCCAGGCCGCACGCTCGCTCGCGGCCGACGACGGCCAGCGGCGCGCGAACTCGCCCGCGGCGCTCGAGGCCTCGGCGTAGCGCTGCTCGGCGGTGTACGCGGCGATCATGCCGTCGAGCGTCGCTTCGCCGACCTCACCAAGCGCGACGGCCTCCTCGAACGCGGCGCTCGCGTCGGCGGTCCGGCCCGCGGCGAGGTACGCGCGACCGAGCCGCGTCCACGCATCCGAGTCGGCCGCGGCGTCGGCGGAGAGCCGCTCGAGGAACGGGATCGCCGCAGGCCCGCTGCCCGTCGCCTCGAGCGCATCGGCGATGCCGGAGACCGCGCGCATGTCGGCGGGCGCGATCGCGAGCGCGGCGCGGTAGGCCTTCACGGCCTCCTCGGGTCGCCCGGCCGCGGCGTGCGTGCGACCGAGGCCGACCCATGCATCGACGTTGCGGGCATCGGCCTTGATCGCGGCCTCGTACGAGCGCTGCGCCGCGCGGAGGTCGCCCTGCTCGAGCGTCACCGCACCGGCACCGACCTGCGCGGCGGCGAGGCGCGGGTTCTCGGCGAGCAGCGAACGGAACTCGCCCAGCGCCTCCTGGTACTCGCCGCGCTGCGCCACGTCCTGCGCGCGGCGCAGGCGGGCGGCCTCCTCCGGCGTCGGCGCGAGCGCGGTCCCCGAACGGTCCGCCATCGCCTCGGACTGCGTCTTCGCCCAGGGCCGGCATCCGCCGAGCGCGACCGCCGCGACCGAGGCGCACAGCGCGAGCGCGAGCGCGCGCAGCCATGCCGCGTTGGCACGGTCCGGGTCCCGCCCGCGGAGCTTGCCCTCCTTCGGCGTCTCCATGATCGCCGGCACGTCGCGGAAGGCGCGCATGTGCGCGATCGCGGCGAAGCATGCCTCGCCGCAGGCGCCGTTCCCCAGGTGCTCGTGCCGGTCGAGGTGCGAGCCGAGCGCGCCCTTCGAGTCGTTGCAGTGGATGACCGCGACGTGCTCGGTGCCGACCGCGTCGCCGAAGCGCTTCCAGAACGCCTTCGCCTTCGCGGACGTCGACATGTCGTGGCCGAACGCGGTGGCGTGGCACGTGTCGAAGCAGAACGCGACGCGCTCCGGGTCCTTCACGGCCGCGCGGATCGCGGCGAGGTGCTCGATCGGGCCGCCGAGGTTGGTGCCGCTGCCGACGGTGTTCTCGATGCAGGTGACGGTGCGAAAGCCCTTGGTCGCGCGGTGGATCGCGTCGAGCTCGGCGGCGAGCCGGCGGATGCCCGCTGCCTCGTCCTTGGCGTCGCCCGCGACACCGAGGTGCGCGCCCGGGTGCATGACGCACCACGGGATGCCGAGGGCCTCGCAGCGCTCCGTCTCCTCGAGCTGCAGCGCGCGGCTCTTGGCGCGCGACGCGGCGTCCGGCGACGCGAGATTCACCAGGTAGCTGTTGTGGCTCACCAGCCGGCGCTCCGGGTCCTTGTCCCAGCCGGCGTCCTTCACGGCCGCGCGGAAGTCCGCGACCTCCGCCTGGCCAAGCGGCTTCACCTTCCACTGCCGCTGGTTCTTCGTGAAGACCTGCACGCAGTCGAGCCCGAGCCGCACCGCCGACTGCACGGCGAGGTGCATCCCGCCCGCGATGCTGAGGTGGCTGCCGACGAGCATCAGCGCGCGCCCCCGACCAATGCCAGCGCGGCCCGCGCGGCGGCCTCGGCCTGCCCGCGCAGCTCCGGCACCGCGGTGGTCTCCCACAGCTCGCCGCGTCGCAGCGCGCCCACGAGGAGGAGCGGCGCGTCACGGCTGCCGTCCGCGGCGAGGAGGTTCCCGTCGCCGTCCGTGCGCAGCCCGAGCCCGAGCTCGTCCGCCGAGGCGAGTCCGGACCGCAGCAGCGATCCCACCATCGGGTCGATCGAGTCGCGGACGCTCATCCCGGGACCGATGCAGTTGAAGACGCGGGCCACCCGGTAGGTGCGCGTGGAGCCGTCCGGACGACGGATCGCGGCGTCGGCACCGCCGTGCGGCGACGGCCGGAGGTCCGCGAGGTCACCGCGCTCGAGCGTCAGCGATCCGGCCGCGAGCTGCGACTCCATCTCGGCGAGCACCGGGCGCGGCGCGCGGTGACGGTGAATCTCCCACAGCGGGCGCGCGAGCCGCAGGAAACGCCGCCTCTGCGCGAGCGTCCACGAACGCCAGATGGCGGTGACGTGCGGGCGGACCGAGTCGAGCGCGCCCTGCCAGCCGAGCCCGGCCGCGATGCGCTCGCGCGCCGCGGCGCGGAGCGTGGCGAGCGCGCGCGACGGACCGCCGAGGAACCGCTCCAGCGGAAGCTGCATCGGCGCCTCGCCGGGACGCGCGTGCGCGAGCGGCAGCCTGCCGTTGCGCGAGACGAGGTGGATCAGGCCGCGGTGACCCGCGCGGCGGAGGCCCTGCACGATGTCGATCGCGGTGAGCCCGCTGCCGAGGACAAGGACTTCCGCGGACGGGTCGGCGAGCGAGAGGCTTCCCGGCTCCCACGGGTCCGCCGCCAGCGCGGTCCTCGGGGCGCCGTGGTCGACGCGCGCCCACGGACTCCGCGCCGGCGGAAGGCCGGGCGCGATCACTGCCGCGCGCGCGACCATCGACCGCCCGGAGGCGAGCACGAGCTCGACGCCGAAGGGCACGCGCTCGACGTGCACGACGGCGTCGCGCACCAGCGTGATCTCGGCCGCGGTGCGCGACAGCTCGGATTCCGCGAGTTCCTTGAGGTACGCGCCGAACAGCGCGCGCGGCGCGAAGTCGTCGCCGGACCACCGGCCGGGATGGCGTGCCTCGAGCCACGCGTGGAACGCCGCCGGCTCGGAACCGAACGCGCCCATGCGCGCCGCGGGCACGTTCAGCAGGTGACCGGGATCGCAGCCGCCGTAGGCCACGCCGGGGAACGCGCGCGGACGACGCTCGAAGAGCACGTACC
>JAIYBS010000112.1 GCA_027488415.1 Planctomycetaceae bacterium
CGGGCACGAGCCCTGGCGCGGTCCGTACCAAGCGCCGGAATCGGAGGCGGCGGAACCGACGGGCCGACACAATGTGCCGGAGGCCCCCGGGCATGCTTTCGCCGACGCCAACCGTTAGCTCGGCGCGCTTCGCTCGGCAGGCCGGTTTGGTTGCGGTTCCGCCGCAACGACCAGCCGCCGCGCGATCTCCGCCGCCGCGCGTGCGTCTGCTTCCGCGCGGTGCGTTTCGCGGAACGGGATGCCGAGCGCGCGGCAGACGGTCGGCAACTTGTGGTTCACCGGCGGCGTCGCGGCGAGTCCCTTGCGCGCAAGCCGCACCGTGCACTCGAACTGCACCGTCATCCGCGGCCCGAGCGCGTGCGTCAGCTGCGAGCGCTCGAATGACGCGTTGTGCGCAAAGACCCGCGACGGGCGACCGGTCACGCCGGCCTGATACTCGAGCTCGGTGAGGAACCGGTCCCAGACCTCGGTGATCGATGGTTTGCCGAGCACCTGGTGCGGACGGATACCGTGGACGGCCATCGCGAAGGGGTCCCACGAAACCTCGCCCGGATCGACGAGCGACGCGATGACGAAGAGCTCGCGACCGGTGTCGATGTCGAGCCCGACGGCGCCGAACTCGCACACGGCGCCGCGGAGGTTCGCGGTCTCGATGTCGACGCCGACGATGATCATCGCCGCGCACGATAGCCTCGAAAACATGCCGGGGGTCCCCCGGCATGTTTCCGGCACGCTCCTCAACGCCTTCAGCGCTTCGTCGCGACCACCTCGAGCACCGTCGGCGCGAGGAAGAACGCGCCGCCGTCGTCGCCGAGCGCTGCCGCGCCCTCGACCTCGGCGAGGAGCTCGGCGACCCACGTCGCGTCCGCGTAGCCCATGTCCGCAAGCCGCGGGCCGTAGGTGCGGATGAAGCCGGCGGGCCAGTTCCAGAGCGGCTCGCTCGGCCTCGCCGTGCGCGCGATCGGGCGGACGGACGTGACCTCCATGCCGGCGTCCGAGAGCAGGGTGGGCAGCTCGCGACCGATGTTCGGGTTGCCGCCCTCGGTCGCGTAGCTCTTTGCCGCGCGCTGCACGAACTCGCGCGTGCGCGGGCCGTGCGGGTGGAGTGCGTAGGTCTCGTAGCAGACGTATTCGTGGAAGACCGCGCGTCCGCCGGGGACGAGCGCGTCGCGTGCCGCGGCGACGATCGCGGCGGGGTCGTTCACCCACATGCACACCCAGCGGCACCACGTGGCGTCGAACTGGCCGCGCATGTCAGCGGGGAGCGGCGCGCCCGTGAGGTCGAAGGTGCGGATGTCGGTCTCGTGGCCCGGGCGGCGGCGGCCGTGCCTCTGCGCGAGCTCCTTCGCCTGTGCCACGTAGTCCGGCGAGATCTCGAGGCCGGCGACGCGCCCTTCGGGGCCGACCTCGGCGAGCAGCGAGTCGATCGAGAGCCCCGGACCGCAGCCGAGATCCAACACCCGCGATCCGCGCGTGATTCCCGCTGCGCGCCATGCGTGGCGCACCTCGTCGAGCCAGAGCGCATGCTGCAGCGCGAGCCGATCGCGTTCGACGTCGTGCGTGCCGAGGACGTACTCGTGGTCAGGGCGGCTCATGCCTGAAGGCTACGAGAATGGCGCCGGGGAGCGTTCGGCGCGTTTTCCGGAAATTGATGCCGGGCGTACCCCGGCGTGTTTTCGCCCGGATTTTCTTCGATGCGCCTCTGCGCGATGAAGCACCTGCTGCACCGCCATGGTTCATGATTCCGCCCGTCATGATCCTCTTCCGGCAACACAACTCCATCGGCCTCCTCCGCTCGCACCTCGCTTCGCGCGTCTTCGCTGCCGTCTCGGCCATCGCGTGCGCCGCCGGCATCGCAGCCCCCGCGCGCGCGGACATCCTCATGAAGAGCGGTCCGAACACCTGGATCTGGAACGGCGGCATCGCCACCAACCTGGGTGACGTGTGGTTCGGCGCCGGCTGGGACCGATTCCCCGGCGTCAACCCGCCGTGGAACCCGGTCGGCGGCGGCGCGGGCTGCGGCGGATGCGGTTCCGATTCGTACAGCAGCCTCGAGCCGCAGTACGGCCTCGGCGAGCTTGACTCGTTCTCCCGCGACGCGGCGAGGAGCGCCCGACGCGCCCGCGCGAGCGATCACCGCATGCCTGCCGCCGACCCCTACGGAGGCGTCGCAGGCTTCATGCGCCCCGCGCCGATGCCTGAGCCCCGCGTCGTGGTGATCCCGATCTACATGCCACCCAGCGGCGTTTACGGTGCGCGTGCAGGCGGGGCGTACGGGGATGCGGACCTCGGTGTCTACGGCATCCGGCGCGCCGGTCGCGGCATCCCCGACCTCTCCTTCTCGTCCGCCGCCGCGGGTGGCTACGGGCTCGACTGGGACTGGTGAGCCCGCGTCGCCGCCCATCGATCACTCGGGCGGATAGCCGGTTCCGGGGGCTCGCGGTCAATGCGACCGCGGGTGCTCCACCGGCTGTCCGCTCTTTCCCCACGCCCCGAATCCGCCCTCGAGGCTCTGCACGTTGGTGAATCCCATCGAGCGCAGGCTCGCGGCCGCCAGCACGCTGCGCGCGCCGCCCGCGCAGTAGACGACGATCGGTCGCCCGAGCTCGCTCTCGCCCACCGAGCCGTCGAATGCCCGCGCCGCGATGTCGCGCTCCAGCGTCCCACGCGACAGCCCAATGCTGCCCGGGATGTACCCGCGCCCGCGCTCCTCGGCCTCGCGCACGTCGATCACCAGCAGGTCCGGCGAGTCGCTCGCCGGGTCAAGGAGCTCCGCGAGCTCCTCGCAGTCGATCTCCTGAACGGAACGCTTCGCGTCGGCCACCAGGTCGTTGAATGAGCGGAAAGGCATGGGGAAAGGGTAGGCGAGGGCAGGGCGTCCGACCCATCGCTACGCTGAACCCATGACCTCTCGCCGCAGCTTCCTCCTCACCGCCGCCGGCCTCGCCCTCTCCCCCGTGCTCGCCGGCTGCGCGCACCGCGGTCCGGGCGGCATGATGATCGCGCGCGCGGCGCGCCGGAATCAGGAGGGCGGCGACGGGCTGCTCCGGCTCGCCTGCGTCGGCGTCGGCAACCGCGGCTGGGACAACGTGCAGGAAGTGCGAAACGAGCACATCGTGGCGCTCTGCGACGTCGACTCGCTCTACCTCGGCCGCGCCCGCGCCGCGTTCCCGCAGGCGAAGGCGTTCGCCGACTACCGGGAGCTCCTCTC
>JAIYBS010000053.1 GCA_027488415.1 Planctomycetaceae bacterium
AGCGGTGCGAGGTCCGCCATCGCCGGGTCCGCGAGCGCTGCGCGGCGCAGCGTCGCCGCATCGAGCGGCGCGCCCTCCACGCTGACCCAGTCGAGCTGCGCCCCCGCCGGCGCATGCGCGCGGAACGCGGCCCAAGCGCAGAGGAACGTCGTGCCGGCACCGAAGCCGAGCTCGGCGAACAGGTGCCGATCCCGCGGTCGCGCCGCGTCTTGCCACGCGCCGGGCGCCGCGTCACCCGCCGCGCCGAAGCCGTTGCTGCGCAGGAAGACATGCTCGCGCTCCGTGCGCGCGCCGCTCCGCGAGGAGTAGCAGTCGTCGTGCGCACGCGAGTGCAGCGCGCCGTCGCGCCACTCGACGTCGGGGATGGGAAGGGGCGCGGGCACGAAGCGCATTGTCCGCTACGCTGCCGGGCGTGTCGAACGAGCGCGGACAGCGCGATTCTCCTCGCGGGCTCCGCGACGCCCTCCGCCACGCCTTCGCCGTCGAGCGACCGGGCCCGTGCGAGCCCTCGCCCGAGGAGCGTGCCGCGATCGAGCCGCTGATCGCCGAGGTCCGCAGCCGCGGGCTCGCGGGGCCGGCCGTGCTGTTCCTCGAGAGCGTCGAGCCGCTCAACAACGTCGGCGCGCAGTCGCTGCACTTCCTGCAGCCGATCGCGACCGCCGTGCTCGACCCCATGCGATACGCCACGCTCGCGCGCTACCTCGAGCGGCGCGGGAGCGTGGCGTGGATCGCCGGCGAATTGCGGCGCGCGGACTGACGGTCCCGCGCGCGGGCGCTGCGGTCAGTTGCCGCAGACGCCCCACTCGGAGAGCACCTTGCTGAGGTCGCTTCCGTTGACGATGCCGTCGTCGTTGAGGTCGTACGGGCACACTCCGCCGCAGGGGCCCCAGCTCGAGAGCACGAGGCTGAGGTCCGCGCCGTTGACGAGCCCGTCGAGGTTCACGTCGCCGAGGCAGTCGCAGATCTCGTTGCCGCCGAGGTCGTCGAAGCGCCCGACGACGTTCGGCCGCGGCAGGTTGCCGCAGGCGACCGAGTTCTGCACGGACATCCGCACCGACGAGTCCGTCTGCAGCACGCCGATGCCGCCTTGGACGATCGCCGCGGTGTTGTTCTGCACCGCGACGTCGACGAGGCGGAGGAAGTGCGCCGGGTTCTCGTTCGGCACCCACGAGATGCCGCCCACGACGTTGGTGGAGTGGTTGTTGCTGACGTCGACGCGCTCGACGAGCTGGACGCCGCTCACGAGGTGGAGCCCGCCGCCGCGGCCGTTGGCGCGGTTGTTGACCACGCTGCAGTCGGACATGGTGGGCGTGCCGCCGAAGAGCAGCGCGCCGCCGCCGTCTGCGCCGGCGTTGTTGTTGCGGATGCTGCAGAACTGGACGCGCCCGGTGGAGTTCCAGAGGTAGATGCCAGCTCCGAAGGAGGCGACGTTGCCCTCGATGATGCAGTGGCTGATCGAGGCGGCGCTGTTGTAGCCGAACACGCCGCCGCCGACCTGGAACTGCGGCGCCCCGGGGAAGGGGCTCCCGGTGGCGCCGCCGGTGACGCGGATGTGCTCGAGCGCCGCGATCGCCGGCTCGCCGCCGGAGAAGGTCACGACGGACTTCGTCACGCCGGGCGCGCCGGTGAGCGAGGTCATGTTCTCGTGCACGCCGCGCACGCGGACCGGCTTGCCGCGGAAGTCGATGTTCTCGACGTACGCGCCAGGCTCCACGAGGATGATTCGCATCTCGTTGCTCGGGGCGGCGTCGATCGCGGCCTGGATGGTCGCGAAGTTGAACGGCACGGTCACGGTCTGGCACTCGTCGGGCACGCCGTTCGAGTCGATGTCCGCGCTGCCGCCGTTCGTCGCGACGTCGCACGAGTCGGGGCGGTCGTTGCCGTTGCAGTCGATGCCGGGCACCTCGTCGACCTGGCAGGCGTCGATGCGGCCGTTTCCGTCGCAGTCGATGTCCGCGCCCTTGGTCGCGAGGTCGCACGAGTCGAGGGCTCCGTTGCCGTCGCAATCGAGCGTCGGATCGGCCGCGATCTGGCACACGTCCGGCGAGCCGTTCCCGTCGCAGTCGGCGAATCCGCCGCGCGCGACGTCGCAGCTGTCGGGGATGTTGTTGTCGTTGCAGTCGGGCGTGGTGCCGTCGCCGGTCTCGCAGGCGTCAAGCCGGCGGTTGCCGTTGCAGTCGCCCTTCTTGGGCGAGATGCCGACGTACGAGAGGGCGAATGACGTCATGCCGTTGCCCTTGCACTCGGTCGGATCAACCGTCGGCGGGCAGGTCATGGCGACCGTGAGCGCGCCCGTGGCCGCGATCAGGTCGTTGTACTCGGAGCGGGTCAGCGTGATCGTCGCGCGGTCGGGCGTGATCGGGCAGCTGTTCCCGTTGTTCTGGAAGAAGCGACGCGGAGCCGAGTCGTTCAGGCGGATGTCGACGTACTCGGTGCTGCCGTTCAGGTCGCCGCGGACGTCGATGGTGATGGTGACCGACGACTCCGCGAAGGGAACCGCGGCGAAGGTGAACGCGCGCACCTCGTCGCCGGACGGCTCGCCCAGGTTCGGGGTGGACTCGGAGACGAGCACCGCGCCCTGGCAGGTGTCCGGGATGCGGTCCCCGTTGCAGTCTGGAACTGTGCCGCCGAGCACCTCGGCGACATCCGGGATCCCGTTCATGTTGCAGTCAGGCTCGCACTCGTCGGGTGTGCCGTTGACGTTTGCGTCGTCGCTGGTACCAGACGCGATGTCGCAGGAGTCCGGGAGGCCGGTCTGGTTGCAGTCTGTGAAGGTCTCGCAGGCCTCGCCGATGCCGTTGCCGTTGCAGTCGGATTGGGTAGGGTTGGGGACGGAGGGGCAGTTGTCGATCGAGTTAGCGACGCCGTCGCCGTCCGTGTCTGTTGGCGGGAGTATTCCGAACAGCACGAACGCGCCCGAGGATCCATCTGTCACGGGCCACCAGAAGCCCCATTCCGTCGAGACGTCGCCGGTCGTTGCGTAGGCGCGCGAGCCCGGCAGGGAACCGTCGGCCTCGCCGTCGATCCAGGCGAAGGAGTCCTTGCCCGGATTGTTCAGGATCGCGCCGATCGACAGGATGTAGTCGCCGGCGCCGAGCGACACGTTGCCCG
>JAIYBS010000017.1 GCA_027488415.1 Planctomycetaceae bacterium
ACCTACTCGTTCCTGCCGATGATCCGGGCGTTCACACAGCACGCGGGAATTGCGGTCGAGACCCGGGACATCTCGCTCGCCGGCCGCATCATCGCCGCGTTCCCCGAGGTGCTGAAGCCGGAGCAGCGCATCGGCGACGCGCTGGCCGAGCTCGGCCGCATGTGCCTGACCCCGGACGCGAACGTCATCAAGCTCCCGAACATCAGCGCCAGCGTTCCGCAGCTGAAGGCCGCGATCGCCGAGCTCCAGAAGCAGGGCTACGCGCTCCCGGCCTACGTCGACGAGCCGAAGACCGACGCCGAGAAGGACGCCAAGGCCCGCTACGACAAGGTGAAGGGCAGCGCGGTGAACCCGGTCATCCGCGAGGGCAACTCGGACCGCCGCGCGCCGAAGGCCGTGAAGGACTACGCGAAGGCGAACCCGCACAAGATGGGCGCATGGAGCGCCGGCGCCAAGGCGCACGTCGACTCGATGCAGTCGGGCGACTTCTTCGGCAACGAGAAGTCCGTCACCATGCCCGCGGCGACCTCCGCCCGCATCGAGTTCGTGGGCAAGGACGGCGCCGTGACCGTGCTCAAGGACGGCATCAAGCTGAACGCAGGCGACATCGTCGACGGCACCTTCATGGGCCGCAAGGCGCTCGTGGCGTTCCTCGAGCGCAGCGTCGCCGACGCGAAGGCCGCCGGAGTCCTCTGGAGCGTCCACCTCAAGGCCACGATGATGAAGGTCTCGGACCCCGTCATCTTCGGCCATGCGGTGCGCGCCTTCTTCAAGCCCGTCTTCGAGAAGCACGCCGCCACGCTCGCGAAGCTCGGCGTCGACGCGAACAACGGCTTCGGCGACCTCGTCGCGAAGATCGCCGCGCTTCCCGAGGCCGAGCGCGCCGCCATCGAGGCCGACATCAAGGCGACGCTCGCCGCCGGCCCCGCGATCGCGATGGTCGACAGCGACAAGGGCATCACCAACCTCCATGTCCCGAGCGACGTGATCGTCGACGCCTCCATGCCGGCGATGCTGCGCGAGGGCGGCAAGATGTGGAACGCCGAGGGCAAGACGCAGGACGCCAAGGCGGTGATCCCCGACCGCAGCTACGCCGGCATCTACCAGGCCGTGATCGACTTCTGCAAGGCGAACGGGGCCTTCGACCCGCGGACGATGGGCAGCGTGCCGAACGTCGGCCTCATGGCCCAGGCCGCCGAGGAGTACGGCAGCCACGACAAGACCTTCGTCGCGAAGGCCGACGGCACCGTCCGCATGGTGGACGCCGCGGGCCACGAGCTCTTCTCGCACGCGGTCGAGCAGGGCGACATCTGGCGCGCCTGCCGCGTGACCGACGCAGCCATCCGCGACTGGGTCAAGCTCGCCGTGACGCGCGCCCGGGTCTCGGGCACGCCGGCGATCTTCTGGCTCGACGCCAAGCGCCCGCACGACGCGGAGCTCCTGAAGAAGGTGCACGCGTACCTCAAGGACCACGACACGTCCGGGCTCGAGCTCTCCTTCGCGGCCCCCGCCGAGGCGTGCCGCATGAGCCTCGAGCGAATGAAGCAGGGCAAGGACACCATCTCGGTGACCGGGAACGTGCTGCGCGACTACCTGACCGACCTCTTCCCGATCCTCGAGCTCGGCACCAGCGCGAAGATGCTCTCCATCGTCCCGCTCATGAACGGCGGCGGCCTCTTCGAGACGGGCGCCGGCGGATCGGCGCCGAAGCACGTCCAGCAGTTCCTCGCGGAGAACAGCCTCCGCTGGGACTCGCTCGGCGAGTTCATGGCGCTCGCGGCGAGCTTCGAGCACCTCGCGCAGCGCACGGGCAGCCGCAAGGCGGCCGTGCTCGCCGAGACCCTCGACGAGGCCACCGGCGAGTACCTGCGCAACAACAAGGGCCCGGCCCGCAAGGTCGGCGACCTCGACAACCGCGGCAGCCACTTCTACCTGACCATGTACTGGGCGCAGGCGCTCGCGCGCCAGACGAAGGACGCGGAACTCGCCGCGCACTTCAAGCCGATCGCCGCGGACCTCGCCGCGAACGAGGCGAAGATCGTCGCCGAGCTGAACGGCGCGCAGGGCAAGCTCGTCGACATCGGCGGCTACTACCACCCGAACCCGAAGCTCGCCTCCGCCGCGCTCCGCCCGAGCCCCACGCTCAACGCGATCATCGGCCAGGGCGCCGCCGCGATGGCCTGAGGCCCTGCCCGGGGGAGCGCGCCTCGCGGCGGCTCCCCCGGGCTTCGCGCCTCACGGGCGCTTCCCGCCGCCGGCGGACGCCGGCTTGATCTCGATGTGGCGCGGCCGCACGTCCGGCCGCTTCGGGACGCGGACGGTGACCACGCCGTTGTCGCGCTCGGCCTGCGCACGCTCGGCCTCCACCGAGGCAGGCAGCTCGATCACGCGGCGGAACGCGCCGAACCGCCGCTCGCAGCGGCACCAGTCCTCGCCGGAGGACTCCTCCTCGGAGCGCTTCTCGCCGGACAGCACGACGGCGTTGCCGACGACGGCGATCTCG
>JAIYBS010000375.1 GCA_027488415.1 Planctomycetaceae bacterium
ACCCCCATTCGAAGTGCGCCGATGCTTCCGAGCAGCGATGCCACCGCGAGCAGGAACGCGATTCCGAGGCCGATCGCGAGCGCGAAGCGCGTGCCCGGCACGGCTTCGTGCCCGTCGTTCGCGGAAGACGCATCGGGCGTCCCGGGAATCAGCGCGAACCGCAGCATCCGCCCGAAGCCCCGTGCGGCGAGCACCCACGCCACGACCAGCAGCAGCCCTGGCGGCACCCACGAGAACAGGAGGGACAGGCCCATGGAAAGGGGAGTATCGCCTTTTCATGTTCCGCGGGGGTCGCGCCCGATATCTCCCGTGCACCCGGCGGACTGGAGTCCGCCCGCCACCCGGCACCCACGAGGAACGGAGTTCCCATGAAGGTCCGAACCACCCGCTTCGGAGAAGTCGAGATCGATCCCAGCCGCCTGCTCGTGTTCCCGCACGGGCTGCTCGGCTTCGCACGCTTCCGCACCTTCGCGCTGCTCCAGCCCGACGACCGCGGCGTCTTCTACTGGCTCCAGTCGGTCGAGGACCCCGAGCTCGCCTTCGTCGTGACCGACCCCACGGCGTGGGTTCCCGAGTACTCGGTGCCCATCCGCCCCGGCGAGCTCACCGAGCTCGGCCTCGACCGTGCGGAGGACGCGACGCTCTTCGCGATCGTCAACCGCCGCGACGGCGCGATCACCGCCAACCTGCAGGGCCCGATCGTGCTCAACGCCGCGTCGCGCACCGGCATCCAGCTGGTCCTCAGCGATCGGTCCTGGAGCACGCGGCACGAGCTCGTGCGCATGCCCGGCACCGCCGCCGCGCAGACCGCCTGACCGAACTTCACCGAACCACGGGCAGCCGACGGATCGGCAGCCCCGCATGCCAGCCACGGAAGGCCACCACATGCTCGTCCTCTCGCGTCACAGGGAAGAAGCCATCATGGTCGGGGACGACGTCGAGATCGTCGTCGTCGACATCCGCGGAGACAAGGTGCGGCTCGGCGTGAACGCCCCCGCCCGCGTCGCCGTCCACCGCAAGGAGATCTACGAGTCGATCCGCCAGGAGAACGCGCAGGCCGCGTCGCTCCGCGGCGCGCTCGCCGCGATCCCCGGCGCACCGAGCCTCGCGCACCAGCGCGCGGCCGCCATCCAGAGCATCGCCGCGGCGCGCATCAGCGCGTGACCGCGGCGGGGGCGGAGTGAAAGGAAAAGGGAACGAGGCCCCGCGATGAGCGGGGCCTCGTTGCGTTTCGGATCGTCGGGCGGGCCCGGAGACCTGCCGATGGGCCTGGCCGTACGGGGCTTGCCCCGCGGATCACGCCGCGTTGGCGTGCGCGACCGAGCAGTGCTTGCGCGCCGTGACGACCAGGGCGTCGAAGGTCGCCGGGTCGTGGATGGCGATCTCGCTGAGCATCTTGCGGTTCAGCAGGCAGCCGGCGCGCGAGAGGCCGTTGATGAGCAGGCTGTACTTGTAGCCGCGCATCCGGCACGCCGCGGTGATGCGGGTGATCCAGAGCTGGCGGTAGTTGCGGCGGCGCAGGCGGCGGTGGCGCCACATGTTGCGCAGCGCGCGCATGATCGCGACCTTCGCCTGCTGCTTGAGGCGGCTCTTCGTTCCGTAGTAACCGCGGGCTTCGCGGAGGAGCTTGCGGCGGGCCTGGGTGCGGGCTGCGCCCTTGCGTGCACGTGGCATGGTGAATCCTCAGTGTCGTGTCCGGCGGAGGCCGATCGGTCGGCTCTTTGGTCCCGACGGACGATGCGGAACGCGCGCCGCACGGTGCGGCGCGCCGGGAGAGTGCGTGATCAGCCGGCGGCCTTCGCGGCCTCGCGCGCCTTGTCGTCGGCGACGTGCTGCTCCTCGGAGCGCAGGCCGCGGTTGAGCAGCTTCTTCAGGTAGCGCAGGTCGCCGGTGCGCGCGTAGCGCGACTTCCGGTAGGACTGCACCTGGGTGCCGGTCTTGTTGCTCTTGATGTGGCGGCTGTTCGGCGCCTTGAAGCGGACCTTGCCGCTCTTGGTGAGCTTGATGCGCTTGAGGAGGCCGCGGTGGGACTTTTGCTTCGGCATGGTGATCGATCCTGTGCCGGCGGAACGCTCGGCGGAGAATCGCGAACGATACCGAAACCCCGCCCGTGCGGCAAGCCCCTCGGCGTCCGGGAACCGTTATCTGGAGGGGATCGGGGGCGAATCCGTGCCGGGCCGTGGCGGGGCGTCGGCCGCGGACGCGTCCCGTCGCCGCGGGTCGCCGTCGCTCACTGCGCCACGAAGTTGTCCGCGGGGTGCGACGGCCAGGCCTTCAGGTCCATGCGCTCGCGTCCCTCGGGGTCGCGGGGAAGCCAGATGTTGTCCATGAACGACGCCGGCGAGTTGGTCAGGATCGGCGACGTGCGCCAGTCGATCGACCCATCGCTGAACAGCATGTTCTGCCCGCTTCCGCCGTGGTTCCGCGAGCTCATTGCCCGCGAGTCGGGGACGCGCCCCGAGCGGAGCATGTCGATCATCGGGTTGGCGTCGGCCACGACCACCGACCGCGACGGCGTCTCGAGGACGAAGCGCTCGCCGCGCGACGGGACGCGATAGGCGAAGCACGGCGCGCCGACCGCGCACGCGGGGCAGCGCAGCGCGTGCACGTTGCAGTAGTCCTGCGCCACCAGCAGCGCGAGGTGCGCGCTGTGGTTGGCGCCCGACCAATCGCCGACCTGGCGGTGAAGCCGGATCACGATGCCCGGCCGGGGGTTGAACACCTGAGTCTGGATGCGGATGCGCCCGTCCGCGGTCGGCAGTGCCGGGCCGCGCATGCGTTCGTCAAGGGCCTCGATCGCCGCCGGCGCGGCGGGGCTGCGGTCGAACAGCGAGCCGAAGCTCGCGATCGACGCGACCGCCGGCAGCTGTCCGTCGTTGTTGCGCGCGTACGCACCGAGGCCGGCCTGCAGCGCGCGCATGTTGTTCCCGCACACCGTGGTC
>JAIYBS010000163.1 GCA_027488415.1 Planctomycetaceae bacterium
CTGCAGGCGCGACGTGATGCCCTGCGCGTCGGGCGCGCGGCGACGCCACCACTCGACCGCGGCGTGCAGCAGCGTCAGCCCGACGAACGTCCACAGGACCCGGTTCAGCACGAGCGCTCCGCGGTCGAGCTCGAGCGGGCCGAAGTCGGTCCACTGCAGCCCGCCCCAGAGGTGCCAGTTGAACACCCAGTTCATCCATCCGCGGGTGACGCACCATCCGGTCAGGATCAGCGCGCCGAGCCCCGCGCCGTAGACGGCGTAGCGGTTTCGGAACAGGCTCCACGCGAGGGCGAGGAAGCACATCCACGCGAAGAGCGTGGCGGAGAGCATCGCGCCCCAGCCGACGAGGAACGGCATCGGCGTCGGCGGCATCAGGATGCCCGTCTGCCCGGCCTGCACCAGGAGCGCGACCGCGAGCGAGACCCACACCGCGCCGAGCACCGTCACGACCACCGTCGCGGTGCAGGCGAGCATGCGGCCGAGGAGGAGCGGCGCGAGCGACGCGGGACTCGAGTTCACGATCGAGGCGATGCGCGAGCGGTCGTCGCGGGCGAGGCTCTCGGTGAAGTAGTAGAGCACCATCAGCGCCGAGAGCAGCGTGACCGTGTTGTAGGTCTGCGCGGCGAACGCGCCCGCCGAGGCGAGGTTCGGCGTGTCGAACGCGCCGGGCGTGTAGATCGCGCCGGCGCCCTGCAGCGCGATCAGCGGAACGAAGACCCACAGGCCGGGCGAGCGGCGGAGCTCGCGCGCCTCGGCGCGGAACGCGTCGAGCATCGCCGCCGCGGCACCGACCGGGCGCTGCGTCATGCGGAGGGCCGCGAGCGGCGCGTCCTCGCGCGGGGCGGCGGCGCGGGCGCGCTGCCGGGCGTCCGCGTCGGCGATGATCCGCGTGCGGTCCGCGTCGGCGACGGCGTGCGGCGCGCGCATGCGGCGCGACTCGCGCCGCGCGGCGACGGCGAGCGCGGCGGCCGAGATCGCGACGAGCGCCGTGCGCTGCGCGATCATCAGCGCGTCGAGCGCGACCGGCGTGCGGTTGTAGAAGCCCGCGCCGCGGTCGACCTTCAGCCACGTCTCGTTGAGCCAGCGGAAGCCGGTGATGTCGGCGGCCTGCAGCGCGCGGTTACCCCAGTGCGGGAGCCACTCCGGAGAGAAGCTCCAGACGAAGAAGACGTTCGAGAGGAGGATCGCCACGGGCAGCGCGAACACCAGCACCGCCTGCCGCGTCACCGCGCCGATCGCGAAGCTCACCGCGCCGAGCGCGAGCGTCGGCAGCAGCACGAACGTCGCCATCGGCCGAACGTAGTTCATGAGCGCGAACGGGCCGCGCATCTTCTCGGGCTCCGCAAGCGGGTAGAGCTCGAAGAAGGCGATCTGCATCGCGAGGTGCGCGGCGACGATCCCGGCGTAGACGATCGCGACGCCGAGCCAGCGGCCCGTGACGTACTGTGCGGGCGTGAGCCCGGTGCTGCCGACGATCGGCATGATCCGCAGCGCGTCGTCCTCGCCCGGGGCGTTGCCGAACGCGGTGCAGACGAAGAAGACGTAGAAGATCGAGAACACCAGGATGTCGCCGAACGCGAGGTTGAACTCGCTGTTCAGGAACGCCCGCTCGCCGCCGGCGACGGCGCTGCCGGTACTGATGGCGACGCTTCCCGACGAGAAGCCCCAGGTGAGGAAGAAGAGGATCGCGAGCAGCACCCAGAGCGACGGGCGTCGCCAGGCGGTGCGGACCTCGAGGAGTGCGAGCGTGAGTGCGCGGGGCATTGGTGGTCCTGCGTGAGTGTCGGGGCGGGGGGCGCGGGGCGCGGTCGTCGGTCAGGCAGCGGTCACGGGGCGGGCCGCGTCGGTCGCGCGGCTCTCGTCCATGACGCCGAAGTACACGTCCTCGAGGGTCGGCGGCACGGGCACGAAGCCGGCGGGCTGCTGGCCGGCGTCGGCCTGCACGCGCGTGCGGAACATCGAGCCCTCGACGAGCACTGCCTGCGTGACGCGGTGCGAGGTACGCAGGCGCTCGAGCGCGTCGGGCGCGACGATGCCCTCGAAGACGCGGCCGTCGAGGCGGTGGCGCGCGTCGGACGTGCCGCCCGAGGTGACGCAGCGGCCGCCGCGGATCACCGCGAACCGCGGGCAGAGCGTCGCGATGTCCTCGACGATGTGCGTCGAGAGCAGCACGATGCGGTCGCGGCCGAGCTCCGCGAGGATGCGGTAGAAGCGCTGGCGTTCCTCGGGATCGAGTCCGGCGGTCGGCTCGTCGACGATCACGAGCCGCGGGTTGCCGGCGATTGCCTGCGCGATGCCGAGGCGCTGGCGCATGCCGCCCGAGTAGGTGCGCACCTTGCGCTTGGCCGCGTCCGCGAGGTTCACGCGCTCGAGCAGCTCCTCGACGAGGCGCTTGCGTCCCTGCGGGGCGTCGACGCCCTTGAGCCGCAGCAGGAAGTCGAGCATCTGCGCGCCCGAGAGGGACGGGTAGAAGCCGAAGTCCTGCGGCAGGTAGCCCAGGCGGCCCCACACCGCGCGCGGGTCCTTCACGATGTCGGTGCCGTCGAGCGTGACCGAGCCGCCGGTCGGCTCGAGCAGGCCCGAGAGGATGTTCATGAGCGTCGACTTGCCGGCGCCGTTGGGGCCGAGCAGGCCGAAGAGTCCCTCGGGGATCTCGAGCGTGACGCCCTTCAGCGCGGCGACGGGACCGGGGTAGATCTTGACGAGGTCGTTGATTCGGAGCATGGTGACCTTTGAGAATAGCGGCGAAATATCAATAGAGGGGCCCAGTGATGCCGGGGCCCCCGGGCAGCGAGGGGCGTGAGTTTCAGTTGCCGACGCGGACGCGCACGGCGCCGTTGGACGTGACGACCTCGGCGCGCGCGGCGGCCTCGGCCGCGGTCCCGACGGTCATCGTGCCGCTGTTGCGCTCGACGTTGGTGGCGGTGACGCGCGGGCCGCCCTCCATGGCGACGCTGCCGTTGGACGTGCGCGCGGTGACGGTGCCCGACCAGTCGGCGGGCAGCACCAGCTGCACCGCGCCGTTCGACGTGCTGGCGGTCACCGCGCCCTTCGCGCCGGTCTTGAACTCCGCCTCGATGCGTCCGTTCGACGTGTCGAGCTCCGCCGGGAGGCCGACCGCCGTCGCGCGGATCGCGCCGTTGCTCGTCGACAGGCGGACGGGGCCGTCGTGGCCGTCGACCGTGATCGCGCCGTTGCCGGTCTCGGCATGGAGCGGGCCGCCCATGCCGGTCACCTCGATCGCGCCGTTCGAGGTCTCGAGGTCGATCGCGCCGGCGCGCGCCGCGCGCACGGTGATCCGGGCGCCGTCCGAGGGATGGCGGTCGCGGCCGCTTCGCATCGGCGGGAAGTCGACGCGGACGCGCACGGTGCCGTCGGCCTCGTTCGTCGCCACGAGCTTCGCGCCCTTGACGCGCTCGTCGGCCTCCTCCTGGGTCTCGCCCGCACACCGGATCTCCGCCTCGACGAGGACCTTGTCGAGGGTCGGGTCGCGCCGCACCTCGATCCGCCCGTTCGTGGAGCGGACGTCGAGGCGCGCGCCCTCGGCGGCGGACGCGTTCGTCGTGACCGCGGCGCTCTGCTTGCCGGTGGAGGACGCGTGGCTCGAGTCGATGACGATGCAGCCGGCCACGAGCGGCAGGAGCGAGGTCAGCGAGGCGGCGAGGAGGGCGGTACGGGTGGTTCGGAGCGTGGTCATGGGGTGGTTTCGTGATCGGAAAACATGCCGGGGGGCCCCCGGCATGCTTTGTTACGCGCGGGGCGGGAGCATCGGCTGCGGGCGGGCGACCTGGATGGACTGCACCACGTGGCCGTAGATCCATCCGAGGCCGCGCATCAGCGAGAGCCCGGCGGTGGCGAGCGCGAGACCGATGGCGATCGACACGATCGCGAGCGGCACGGTCATCCACACGTCGCCGTTCGCGTCAGGCTGCAGCGGACTGCCGAGGAAGTCGATCGACGGCGCCACGTCCTCGTCCCACTCGACGTGTCCGACCGGAACGCCGAACGCGCCGAGGACGGGCATCGCGAGCAGGACCGTGCTCGTCGTCGCGATCGTGATCGTCACCGCGAAGAGGACGACGCTCACCGGGAAGTTCCCGAGCAGGTAGCCGAGCGACATCCAGCTGCGCACGTCGCGCAGCCAGCACCAGATGCGCTGCCAGAAGCCGACCTCCTCGACGCCGGCCACGGGCTGCACGCGCCGCGGCATGCGGACGCCGAGGAACAGTTCCACGACCTTGCCCTCAAACAGGCAGAGCGCCCGCGCGCTGCCGAGCAGGAAGATGAAGAGCGGGACGCCGACGATGATCGTCGACAGCCCGATCGACAGCGCACCGAGGAGGATCGCCCACACGAAGTACGCCAGCGAGAGCGCGAAACCGACGAGTCCGAAGTAGACGAGCGCGCCCCACGCGCGGCGGTCGGCCC
>JAIYBS010000234.1 GCA_027488415.1 Planctomycetaceae bacterium
CAGGACGCAGTCGAACATGTCGACACCGGCCGCGACGGCCATCACGATGTCCCGTTCGTACCCCACGCCCATCAGGTACCGAGGACGGTCCTCGGGCAGGAGCGGCGCGGTGAACTCGACCACCTGCCGGATGGCGTCGGTCCCCTCGCCCACCGCCACCCCGCCGATCGCGTATCCCGGAAGGTCGAACGCGCAGACCCCCTCAACCGACCGCCGGCGCAGGTCGAGGTCGGTGGCGCCCTGGACGATGCCGAAGAGCGCCTGCTCCCCGGCCCGGGCGTGGGAACGAATGCAGCGGTCGAGCCAGCGAAGCGTCCGCTCGTGCGCCTCCTCGAGCCGCTTCGCGTGGTCCTTCACGCGCCGCGTCCTCGCCAGGCGGCGGTCGTCGCCCTCGCCCGGCAACGCCGCGGGCGGGCAATCGTCGAACGCCATGATGATGTCGGCGCCGATCTGATTCTGGACGCGCATGCTCGACTCGGGGCCGAGGTGGACCTTGGAGCCGTCAACGAAGCTCCGGAACGTGACGCCGTCCTCGTCGAGGTCGGCGGTGTCGCTCATGCTGTACGCCTGGTAGCCGCCGCTGTCGGTGAGCATCGGGCCGTCCCAGCGCATGAAGCGCCGCGAGCCGCCGAAGCGCTCGAGCCGGTCTCCGCCGGGGCGAAGGAACAGGTGGTACGCGTTGTTGAGGACGATCTGGCTGCCGGTGCCCCGGACCTGCGCGGGCGTGAGCCCCTTCATGGCCGCCGCCGTCGCCACCGGCATGAAGGCCGGCGTGTCGAAGGAGCCGTGCGGCGTCGAGACGCGGCCGAGGCGGGCGCGGTTCTGCGACGACCGCGCGAGGATCTCGAAGCGGAGCGCGCTCACCGGTTGGTCCGGCTCGCCTCTCGGAGCACGCGCTTCTCGCCCTCGGTGAGCGAGTGCAGGCCCTGCGCGGTGATCTTGTCGAGGATGCGGTTGACCTCGGCGTCGTTGCCGCCCGCTCGGCCGCGGCGGACGGCGACGCGCGCCTTCGCGACGCGGCTCGTCGGGTCGTACTGTCCGAGGAAGTCGAAGAACCCGTGCAGGTGGCCGGGGTTTCGGATGAACCACCAGCCGGCGAGCGCACCGCCGATGTGCGCCGCCTCGCCGCCGGCGTTCGTCCAGCCGAAGATCACCGCCAACACCGCGAAGCCGAGCAGGCCGTAGGCGAGCGTGGAGAGGCGCATCGGGATCACGAAGAACATCAGCACCGTCGCGTTCGGCGCGAGGAACGCGCACGCCATCAGCACGCCGAACACGCCCGCGGAGGCACCGACGAGCATCGTGGTCGGGTCGTTGAAGAGGAGCCCGGGAACGTGAAAGTTCGGGCCGAACGCGGCCTGCCCCGCGATGGCGAGGCCGTTCAGCAGGAGGTACGTGAGCGCGCCGGCGACGCCGCACAGCAGGTAGAAGGCGACGTATCGCTTCTTGCCGAGATAGTTCTCCACCATGCCGCCGAAGAAGTACAGCGTCAGCATGTTGAAGAGGATGTGGTTCAGGTTCGCGTGCAGGAACTGGAACGTCACGAAGCGCCAGACCTCGAAGCCGCTCACGCCGAGGACGGGGTCGCTCGTGTAGACGGCGCGCGCGGTCGAGAAGTAGCCGCTCTTCGCGAGCGGCCGCTCGATGCGGTACTCCACCTCCGCGACGACGCCCTGGTTGCCGAGCACCGCCTGGCCGACGGCGGAGCCCGGGCCGGTGCGCTCCGGGGTGGTGAACGCGAACTCGCTGCGGTCGATCTGGCGCAGCTCCTCCGCGGAGACGTTCGGCATCAGCACGCTGCGCACGGGCTCGAGCGTGTAGCCGAGGAACCCGTCGATCACGAACACCGCGACGCAGAGCGCGATGATCCACGTGGTGGCCGACCAGCCCGCCGCGCGCGCGTGCACGGGCGGCTGGTTCGCGGATCGGTAGTACGGTCGGTCGTGGATTCCCATGCGAGCCCGGGGAAGATATCGGAAACGGGGCCGATCCCGGTCACCGGCCGCCCGAGCGGCGACGATCGGTGGCGCGCGCGAGAATGGCACGCTCGGCATCCGTCAGCCGGTCGGCGCCCTCGCGGGCGATCTTCTCGAGGATCGCGTCGAGCGCGCGGTCCTCGGCGGCGCGGGACTCGCGCTCGGCGCCGGCGCGGCGCCGAGCCTCGGCATCCTCGTCGTCGGGCTCGGTGGTCGGAGCGGGATCGCGCCAGCCGCCCTGCGACGCGGCGATCGAATCACCGGCGCGCAGCTTCCAGAGGCTGAACGCGGCGAAGCCCGCGCAGGCGATCGCCACGCTGAGGAGCGTCGGCATGCCGCGGACCATGGCGACGATGCCCGACCCGGCGGCGACCGCGAGCGAGGCGGTCGCCGCGAGGCGCGGAGCATCGAACGCGCCGCGGCGGCGCACGATGATGGCCTCCATCGCCCGGCCGCCGTCGAGCGGCAGCATCGGGATCAGGGAGAGGAGCGCGACCTGGATGCCGGTCCAATGGAGGATCCAGAGGAGCTCGATCCAGGTCGGGTGCGGGTTGCTGAGCCACGACGCCGAGAGCGGGTCGGGCAGCGCGGCGCCATGCCAGTCGCCGGTGGCGAATCCGAGCGTGATGCCGCACGCAGCCGCCAGCAACGCCGATGCCGCCGGTCCGACCACGGCCGCGAGCAGCGCCGCCACCCAGCCCGGCGCGGGGTCGATCCCCTGCAGCGAGCCGAGCGGCCACAGCATCACCTCGTCGGCGCCGCCGCCCGCGGCGCGCACGACGAGTGCCCGGGCGACCTCGCGGACGAGGATGACCACCAGCAGCGCGGCCAGGGCATAGGCGGCGGTCACCGCACCGTGCACCGGCGTCGACCCGGCCGGGCCCGCGGACGCCATCAGGAGCGCGGCGACCGCGTAGAGCGCGAAGGTGAAGTGGAGGCGGAACCGGATGCCCGCGACCGGAAGGAGCGGCAGAGACCACCCGAGCGGGTTGCCGGGCTCGGCATCGTGGCGCTCCCAGCTCATCGGGCCGCCTGCCCTGCGCCGAACTTCCAGAGCGCGAACGCGCCGATCGTCTTGCCGTCGGTGACGTCGCCGCGGGCGATCATCGACTCGAGCTCGGCGGGCGCCCGTACGACGACCTCG
Organism: Planctomycetaceae bacterium; assembly: GCA_027488415.1. Lineage (GTDB taxonomy): Bacteria > Planctomycetota > Phycisphaerae > Phycisphaerales > SM1A02 > UBA966. The sequence continues at coordinate 3,121 of JAIYBS010000234.1, forward strand.
ATCTGCTCGCCGAGTTCGAGGCGGCGCGGGACCTCGGAGAGCCCCCGCGCCTCGAAGACGTGCATCAGCTCGTCCGCGAACCCGGGGCTCGTGTAGAAGGTGCCGACCTTCCGGATCGAGGTCGCGCTGCGCCCGGTCTCCTCCTCGAGCTCGCGCGCGGCGGCGAGCGCGGGATCCTCGCCGCGCTCGAGCTTGCCCGCGCAGAACTCGTCGAGCCATCCGCCCACGGCGATGCGCCAGTTGCGGATCATCACCAGGCGCCCGTCGTCGAGCACCGGGATCACGGTCACCGCGCCCGGGTGGCGGACGACGTCCTTCACGATCTCGCGGCCGGCATCGTCACGAAACGCGACGCGCTCCACCGCGAAGACGGCGCCGGTGTGAATGCGCGTCGCACCGTACGGGACGCGCGGCGGGATGGGCGAGGGAAGATCGTCCATGAAGCGCATCGGATGGTACGCCCGCGATGGCCCCGAACGCGACGGAGCCCGGCGCGAGGGCCGGGCTCCGTTCGATTCAGTCAGGGCGGGAGGATCACTTCTTGGTGGTGGTCGTCGTCGTGCGGCCGGTCGAGGCCTTTCGCACCGACGAGGTCGACGACGAGGACTTCTTGGTGGCCGTGCGCGCGGTGGACTTCGACGCGGCCTCCGGCTCGTTGCGCGGCGACTCGGCCATCGCGCCCGTCGGGGCCGTGTTGCCGGTCACGATCACCTCGACGCGGCGGCTCTTCTCCTTCGAGCCCTCGGGACGATCCGGGCCGAAGCTCATGAGGCCCATGTGGCTGCCGTTGACGCCCTTGCGGTCGAGGTATCCGCGGACGGAGTAGGCGCGCTCGAAGCCGAGGTGGTAGTTCGACGCGAAGCTGCTGCGGCGGATCGGGTCGGAGTCCGTGTAGCCGACCACGATGATCTCGCGGTCGCCGTACTTCTCCTTGATCGCGGACGAGACCTTGTCGAGCGACTTGCGCGCCGAGTCCTTCAGCGTGGTCTTGCCCGAGTCGAAGAGGAGGCTGTTGGCGATCGTGAGGTGGATGTCGTCGCCCTGCACCGTCGCCTCGACGCCCTCGATGCCCTGGAAGTCCTTGGCATCGACGACCGCGACCGTCTCGTTGGAGGGACCGGACGCGGTGCGCTGGTTGCACGCCTCGAGCTGCTGCTGCAGCTCGGTGGTCTGCTGCTGCGCGCGCGCGAGCTGCTCGCCGATCGCGTTGAGCTTGTCGTTCTTCTCCGCGAGCTGCTTCTCGAGCTCCTCGTTCTGGTTGAGGAGGTCGGCCTGCGCGGCCTTCTGCGAGTCGTTGCAGCCGACGAGCATCGCGCTGAGCGCGAGGGCCGGGACGGCGAGGAAGCGGATCGAGGTCATCGGGTGAATCCTTTCAGGGGTCGCGAACGGCGAATCGGCGCGAGCGCCGAGCTCCCGCGTCCTTGCGGGGCGAGACCATTCAACCCGACCCAAAGGCGGGTGTAAAGGGCATGGCTGCGGTTTTTATTGAATTCCGGAGATTGCGCTCCGGATTGACGGGCCCCTCAGGGCAACGCCGACCCGGCAGGCCGGGCCACGAGCAGCACCAGCCCGACCGCCACCACCACGACGGCCAGCAGGCGGAGGATCCGGCTCAGTGCCGTGCGCGGGCCGGCATCCTCCTCGAAGCGGGCTCCGGAGAGCCAGCTTCCCGCGAGGCAAGCGACGGCGAGCCCGAGGCCAACGCCCGCGCCGACCGCTGGCCAGCTCGGCGCGGCGAGGATCCATGCCACGACGCCCGCCACCATCAGCACGATCGAAGCCGCGACCGAAGGACCGCCCGCCCGGCGCGCGATCGCGGCGGCCACCGTCGAGGCGACGCCCAGGATGCTCGCCAGGATCAGCGCGTGCCCGGGGGACGCCTTCGCCGAGGTGCCGAGCGTCGCCATCCACGCAAGGAGCCCGGCCACCGCGGCGGTCACCACCGGCTTCATCCCCCACGCGGCAACCGACCCGACCGCGAGCGAAGGTCCATACGGCATCCGCATCGGCGCGTGC
>JAIYBS010000066.1 GCA_027488415.1 Planctomycetaceae bacterium
GGGGACCGCGTCTTCGTCCACGCGTTCACCGACGGCCGCGACACCGCGCCGACGAGCGGGCTCCCCGTGATCGAGCGGCTCGAGGGCGTGCTGCGCCGGACCGGCGGGCGCATCGCGACCGTCGCCGGCCGCTACTGGGCCATGGACCGCGACTTCCGCTGGGACCGCGTCGAGCGTGCCTGGAACGCGATCATGGCACGCCCCGGCACGCCGGCGGGCACGAGCGCGGCGGACGTGCTCCGCGCGTACTACGCGTCGCCGACGTCGCCCAACATGGCGGGCGACGAGTTCGTCCCGCCGACGCGGCTCCTGGCGGATGCCGGCATCCCGAACGACGGCGACGCGGTGGTGTTCATCAACTTCCGCGGCGATCGCCCGCGCGAGCTGACGATGGCGTTCGTGCTCCCCGACGCGGACTGGGAAAAGGCGAAGGGCGGCGGCTTCGCGCGCGACCCACGCCCGCGCGACCTGCTCTTCACCGCGATGTGCCGCTACGAGGAGGGCCTCCCGATGGAGGTCGCCTTCGACCGGCCGGGCAGGATGCCCGACATCCTCGGCGAGTGGATCTCGAAGCTCGGCCTCACGCAGTTCCGCTGCGCGGAGACCGAGAAGTTCCCGCACGTGACGTTCTTCTTCAACGACTACCGCGAGGATCCGTTCCCCGGCGAGCGGCGCGTGCTGGTGCCGAGCCCGAAGGACGTGCAGACCTACGACCAGAAGCCCGAGATGAGCGCGCACGGCGTCCGCGACGCGGTGCTCGCGCGGCTGGCCGCCGCGGACTGCGAGCCGCTGATCGTCGTGAACTTCGCGAACCCCGACATGGTCGGGCACACCGGCAACATGGCGGCGGTGGTGAAGGCGTGCGAGGTCGTCGACGGGTGCGTCGGCGCGATCGTCGACGCGACGCTCGCCCGCGGTGGGAGCCTGGTGATCACCGCCGACCACGGCAACGCCGAGCAGATGAAGGACCCGCGGACGGGCGCGCCGCAGACCGCGCATACGAACTTCACCGTCGAGCTGTTCGTGGTCGGTGAGGCGTTCCGCGGCCGAGCACTCCGCGGCGACGGCCGCCTCGCGGACATCGCGCCGACCGTCCTCGCGATGATGGGCCTTCCGAAGCCGGCGGCGATGACGGGCGAGAGCCTGATCGCCTGAACGAGCGCGGCCCGCCGGTGACGGCGGGCCGCGAGCGTTCGTTCACGGACGGCTGCGATCAGCCGTGGATCATCCGGCCCTCGGCGCCGAGCGCGGCCTCGTGCATGCTCTCCGCCATCGTCGGGTGCGCGTGCATCGTGGCGATGATGTCGTCCACGGTGCCCTCGAGGGCCTTCGCCACGCAGATCTCGTGGATCAGCTCGCTGGCGTTCTGGCCGATGATGTGGCCGCCGAGGATCTCGCCGTACTTCTTGCTGACGATCAGCTTGACCATGCCCTCGGCCGCGCCGTCGGCGATGGCCTTGCCGTGGCTCTTCAGGCTGAACTTGCCGACGCGGTACTCGATGCCCTTCTCCTTCGCGGCGCGCTCGGTCAGGCCGACGCTCGCCACCTGCGGGTTGCAGTACGTGGCGCCAGGGATCGCGTCGTAGTGCACGCCGGTCGACGCGTGGCCGAACATGCGCTCGACGGCCACGATCGCCTCTTCGCTCGACACGTGCGCGAGCCACGGCGGCCCGATCACGTCGCCGATCGCGTAGATGCCGGGCACGCTGGTCGCATAGGTGGCCTTGTCCTTCTTGTCCAGGTAGTCGGTCGAGATGTGGCCCTTCTCGGTCTTCAGGCCGAGCGACGCGTCGAACAGCCCGTCGAAGCGGCCCGCGACGCCGATTGCGACGAGCACCTTCTCGGCCTCGATCACGGAGCTCTGCTTGGTCGCCTGGTCCTCGACGGTGACCTTCGCGCCCTTGGCGGTCTTCTCGACGGCCTTGGTCATGCAGCCGAGCTTGAACTCGATGCCCTGCTTCTGGAAGATCTTCAGCGCCTCCTTCGAGATGTCCTCGTCCTCGACCGGCATGATGCGGTCGAGCATCTCGACGACGGTCACCTTGGTGCCGAACGCGTTGTAGAAGTAGGCGAATTCCATGCCGATCGCGCCCGAGCCGACGATCACCATGGACTCCGGCCGCGCGGGCAGGTTCATCGCCTCGTAGCTCGAGATGATCGTCGTGCCGTCCTTCGGCGCGAACGGCAGCTCGCGCGGCGCGGCGCCCGTGGCGATCAGGATCTTGTCGGCCGTGATCACGACGTCGTCCTTGCTGACGGCGCCGCTGCCCTTGTAGTAGTCCTCGTCGGCCTTCGAGACCTGCACCTTGCACGGGCCGCCCGCGGTCTTGCCGGCGAGGATCTTCGCGTGTCCCTGGATGTGCTCGATCTTGTTCTTCTTGAACAGGAAGCCGATGCCGCCGTTGAGCGTGCCGGCCACGTTGCGCGAGCGGCCGATGACCTTCGACCAGTCGAGCTTCACGTTCTTCGGGTCGACCTCGAAGCCGAGGTCCGCGCCGTGCTTGAACGCCTCGGTGTAGACGCTCGCCGCGTGCAGCAGCGCCTTGGTGGGGATGCAGCCCCAGTTGAGGCACACGCCGCCCAGCTTGGCGCGCTCGATGCACGCGACCTTCTTCCCGAGCTGCGCCGCGCGGATCGCGCCGACGTATCCGCCGGGTCCGCCGCCGATGACGATGAGGTCGAAGTGCTTCGCGTCAGCCATGGGTCAATTCCTCGGTTGGGGGGTGAAAACGAGCGCCATATCGTAGGAAATCCGGCCGCTCCCCGTGCTGCGCCCGCCCCGGGGGATTCCCGCTGATTTTGCTAGCATCCGCCTACTTCAGGACTCCACCGGCGTGCGCACCGCGATCATCAGCGACATCCACTCCAACCTGGCCGCCCTCGAGGCGGTCCTGGCGGACATCGACCAGCGCAACTGCCAGCGGATCATCTGCCTCGGCGACATCATCGGCTACGGCCCGGACCCGGTCGCCTGCGCCGACCTCGTGGCGCAGCGCTGCGAGTGGTCGCTCCTCGGCAACCACGACTTCGGCGTCCTCTACGAGCCGACCAACTTCAACTCCGCCGCCGAGCAGGCCGCGTACTGGACGCGCGAGCAGTTCGAGAAGGCGTCCAAGGAGGACCCCGAGGCCGGCCGCCGGCGCTGGAACTTCCTCGGGCACCTGCGCGTGCGCGTGAGCGACAACGGCTACCTCTGCGTGCACGGCACGCCGCGCAAGCCGATCAACGAGTACCTGTTCCCCGACGACGCGATCAACAACCCGCACAAGCTCGGGAGCATCTTCGACCGCATCGACCGCGTCTGCTTCGTGGGCCACACCCACGTTCCCGGCGTGTTCACCGACGACAGCGAGTTCTGGAAGCCCGACGAGCTGACCGGCAACTCGTACCCGGTGGACCCGGTGCAGAAGGCCATCATCAACCCCGGCTCCGTGGGCCAGCCGCGCGACGGCGACCCGCGGGCCTCGTACGCCATCCTCGACACGACCGGCGGCGAGGGCAAGCACCGCGTCGAGTTCCACCGGCTCCCCTACGACGTCGAGCTGACGGTCGACAAGATCCACGCGATCGACCGCCTGCACGACTGGCTCGGCGACCGCCTCCGCGAAGGCCGCTGACCTGAAAGGCCACTCCAAGTGAAGAAGAACGCCAACGCACAACGCCTGGTGCTGACGATCGCGCTGATCGCCGTCGTCGCAGGAATCGCCGCGATCATCATCCTCGGCAAGGGCCAGCAACCGGCCACCGCGCCGGCAGCCACCGGCACCGAGTCGACCGCGCAGGCAACCGCCACCGGCTCGCCGGCCGCGGCGACCGCCGCCGCACCCGCCGCCGCGCAGACGACGCCCGCCCCCGCCCCCGCGAAGCCCGCGGCCGACGAGCCCGCGTGGACGGCCATGTCGCCCGGCTCGCCGACCGAGCAGGCGACCGCGATCGGCTCCGTCGACCCGACCGCCGCCCGATTCCTGCTCGCGCTGAACCCGCGCGGCGCGGGCATCGACCGCATCACCTTCAGCGACCTCTGGCGCACCGCCGACGAGGCCGCGCTCGCCCGCCAGGGCAAGGCGCCGGCCGAGGGCCGCTACGAGCTCGCGTCGCCCGGCAAGCTGCAGGGCTTCGACGTGCCGCTCCTCGCGGCGCGCGCGATCGAAGTCGACGGCCGAACGATCCGCGTCGACGGCAACGTCTGGCGCGAGACCTCGCCCGGCACGTTCGTGACCGAGATCAAGGACGGCACCGGCGCGCTGCAGCTGCGCGTCACCCGCCGCTGGCAGGTCGAGGCCGGCTCCTACGAGATCCGCTGCGAGCAGCGCGTCGAGAACCTCTCCGCCTCGCCCCGTGCGGTGCGCTGGCTGCAGTTCGGGCCGACCGACCTCTCGCGCGACCCGAACGACTCCGTCGACTCGCGCCGCTTCCAGTCCGGCTACCTGATGGCGAAGGAGCGCGACCCCGCGCAGGCCACCGTCATCGTGCACGGCGCGACGCTCGACCACTCGACCGTCGTCAGCCAGGTCGCCGGCGGCGACCTCACCGTGTGGCCCACCGAGCGTCAGGTGCAGGAGAAGTACGGCCTCTCGTGGTTCGGCGCGACGAACCGCTACTTCGCGCTCGCCGTGCACGCGCCGTACGCGCCGCCCGGATCCGCGGGCAAGGCGATCGCGCCCGCGGTCGCCGCGATCCAGGCGCAGGTCGGCGACGGCATGCACCTCGGCAAGCCCGAGCAGGTGGTGTTCACCACGTGCGTGAGCGAGCAGGTGACGATCGCGCCGGGCGCGACCGGCGCCTTCGACGTCGGCGTGTTCGCCGGCCCACTCGAGCGCTCGCTCCTGAGCGCCACGCAGCCGTTCGCGGCGCTCAACATGCAGGGGCTCATCCTCTACCTGATGAGCGGCTGCTGCAGCTGGTGCACGTTCAGCTGGCTCGCGGACTTCCTGGTGTGGTTCCTCGCGTTCCTCCACGACTACGTGGTCCGCGACTGGGGCCTGGCGATCATCGTGCTCGTGATCGTGGTCCGCGGCCTGCTGCACCCGCTGACGCGGCGCTCGCAGATCTCGATGCAGCGCGTCACCAAGCAGATGGCGATGATCAAGCCCGAGCTCGACGCCCTGCAGAAGCGCTACAAGGACGACCCGAAGCAGCTGCAGGCCGAGACCATCCGCCTCTACCGCGAGCGCGGCGTGAACCCGCTCGGCTGCGCGGGCGGCATGCTGCCGACCTTCCTGCAGATGCCGATCTGGATCGCGCTGTACGCGGTGCTCTACTTCGCGTTCGAGCTCCGGCAGCAGCCGGCGTTCTTCGGCGTGTTCCAGCAGATGGGCGGCTGGGGCTTCCTGGGCGACCTGAGCGCGCAGGACCGCTTCATCAAGCTGCCGTTCGAGCTGAACCTCTACATCGCACAGGTGAGCGCGATCAACCTGATCCCGATCCTGATGGGCCTCGTGTTCTGGGTGCAGCAGAAGTACATGGCGCCCCCGCCGTCGCCGAACATGACGCCGGAGCAGGAGCAGCAGCAGAAGATGATGAAGTGGATGATGGTCATCCTCTTCCCCATCATGCTGTACACGGCGCCGAGCGGACTGACGCTCTACATCGCGACGAGCACGCTCGTCGGCATCTACGAGTCGAAGCGCGTGAAGCGCGAGATCGAGAAGATGGACTTCAGCAAGCCGCAGGCGAAGTCCGGTGGCTGGCTGCAGGCGGCGATGGCGCGCGCGCAGGAGGCGCAGAAGAAGGCGCAGGCGCGCGCGAACGCGCCGAGCAAGAAGTTCCGCGACCGCTGATCCGAGCGGCGGGGCCGCAGCCATGGACACCGCGAGCACCATCGTCGCCGTCGCGAGCCCGCCCGGGCACGCGGCGCGCGGCATCGTGCGCGCGAGCGGCGGCGAGGCCTGCGCCCATGTGGCGGCGGCGATCGACCCGGCGTGCGCCGAGCGGAGCGACGTCGTCGCTCGGCGGCGGGGCGTGCACGCGGTGCGGCTCGCGGATCCGGCGATTCCTGCGCTCGTCCTCGTGATGCCCGGACCGACAAGCGCCACGGGCGAGGACTGCGTCGAGGTGCACGCGGCCGGGAACCCGCTCGTCCTCGAGCGGATCGCCGCGGCCATCGTGGCGCGCGGAGCGGGCGGCGCCCGGCGTGCCGCGGGCGGCGAGTTCAGCGCGCGGGCCGTGATCAACGGGCGCATCGCGGTCGCCGACGCGGAGCGCGTCGCGCGGTCGATCGCCGCGGAGACGGACGGCGAGCTGCGCGCGGCCCGCGAGCTCGGCGCGGGGTCGGCGGAGCGCGCCACCGCGGCCGATGCCGACGAGGTGGCGCAGGTGCTCGCGCTCGTCGAGGCGGGGATCGACTTCACCGATCAGGAGGACGTGGTCGCGATCGGCCGCGCGGACCTCGAGCGACGGCTGCTCGCCGTCTCCGGACGGCTCCGCGCCCGCCGCGCGTCCGCCGCGGGCGACGAGCGCGGCCGGAGTGCGCCGCGGGTGGTGCTCGTCGGCCCGCCGA
>JAIYBS010000260.1 GCA_027488415.1 Planctomycetaceae bacterium
CGAGGTGATCGGCGAGCTGAAGCGCGCGGCGGAGAAGAAGAAGGACCCGGGGAAGCCGGCGGACGCTCCGAAGAAGCCGGAGGACAAGCCCGAGGACAAGCCGGATCCCTCGAAGCCTCCCGAGCGGAAGGCCCCCGAGCAGCAGGCACAGAAGACGCCCGAGGAGCAGCGCAAGGAGGAGGAGCGCCAGGCCGCGCAGAAGCCACCCGAGGGCGACCCTGCCGCAAACCTCCCGCCGATCCCGACGCCCGAGCCCTCGCCCGCGTATCCCGACGTCGAGGATGTCGCGATCGGCCAGGACGAGGGCGACCCGATGAGCGTGGTCATCATCGGCCGCGAGGACTTCGAGGAGCACATGGCGCAGCTGAGCGTCGTGAGCCAGGCGGGGTTCCGCATGAGCGACGCCGGCGGAGACGGCACCGTCGCCTACGGGCGCGGCACGAGCGGCGACGGCGGCGGAGGCGGCGGCAGCGCGCCGAACGCGACCGCGACGACCGTCACCGCGAACTCGCCGGGCACGCCGAGCACGCCGGAGTCGACGCGCATCGCGAGCGCGGCGCCGGTCGAGAGGCCGGACGGCGCGAGCCAGCCCGACGTTCCGGCGAAGCCCGCCGAGCCGGTGGTCACGCCGGTGGTGCGCGCGGAGCCGAAGCCGCCCGAGCCCACGCCGCCGACGCCGCCGCAGCCACCTGCCGAGCAGAACGTGCCGGGCGAGCCGATCCTTCCGGAGGTGCCGCCACCCCCGCCGGTGGTCGAGCAGCCGAAGCAACCCGATCCGAAGGCACCGCCCGTCGCGCCCGCGGAGCCCGCCGTCCCGGTGGAGCCGAAGCCGACGCTGCCGCCGCCCGCGAACCAGCCGCCCGCCTCGCAGCCGGGCGGCGGCATCGCGAGCACCGAGCGTGCGAAGGACGGACCGAAGACCGACGCGCCCGGCGAGGCAGGCAAGGCAGGCGGCAGCGGCCCGAGCCCGACCCCGGGCACCGGCGGCAAGGGTCAGCTGAGCGACCTCGAGAGCCCCGCCACGAGCGTGATCTCGGTGGACCCGAAGCTCTGGAAGAACGGCCGGCTCGTCGCCGCGCAGGGCATCCAGCTCAAGCCGCGTCAGCCGCAGTTCACCACGCTGCAGCTCGTCAGCAACCTGCCCAACTGCCGCCCGCCGCTCGTGTCGCTCACCTTCGACAAGACCGGCAAGTGCGTCGACGTCTTCTTCAACCAGTCGTCGGGCGACCAGGAGATCGACGGCGTGATCCGGAACTCCTGCTTCTTCTGGCGCGCCGCCGGCCGGAAGATCGAGCAGCTGAAGGGCGACGAGAAGGTGCGCGTGACGCTGCACCTCCTGCTCTGATCGACGATCTCCGCTGACCGGGCCGCGGCGCGCGAGGCTCAGCGCTCGAGCCGCGCGCGCCACGAGGCGAGCGTCGCGTGCTCGCTCAGATCGTACCAAAGCGGGGTCACCGTCACGGTGCGCTCGAACAGCGCCTCGACGTCGGATCCCTCGGCGGTGTGGACGAACTCCATGCCGTTGCCGTCCGGCCAGTAGTAGGCGCGCCCGTCCGGCGTGGAACGCCGCTCGTAGCCGTCGATCCCGGCGGCGACGTTCATCTTGACGACGCGGATCGGCGGCATCGGCGCGTCGGGGCTCTCGGTGCGCGGCACGTTCACGTTCATCACGCGGTGCGCGTCGAGCGGGTGCTCGAGGATGCGGTCGATGGCCGTGCGCGCGATCTGCGCGGCGCGCGCGAAGTTCGTGCGCGTGCGGTCGCCGAGGTGGAGGCTCACCGCGATCGAGGGGATGCCGAGGAACGCGCCCTCCACCGCCGCACCGACGGTGCCCGAGTAGATCACGTTGATGCCGACGTTGGCGCCCGCGTTCATGCCACTGATCACGAGGTCGGGGCGCGCGCCCTTGCCGTACCACTCCTGCCACAGGGCGCGCGCGCCGAGCTTGACGCAGTCGGCGGGCCGGCCCTCGACGGCGGTGCCGCGCATGCCGGGCCGCGGCTCGACCTCGCGCACCATCAGCGGGTGGTGGAACGTGATGCCATGGCTCGTGGCGCTCTGGTGGTCGGCCGGCGCGACCACGCGGACCTCGCCGATCCCCTTGATCGCCTCGAAGAGCGCGGCGATGCCGGGTGCGTCGATGCCGTCGTCGTTGGTGAGCAGGATTCGCATGGTGTGTCGTTGCCCTCGGCGTCAGCGGTCGGTCGGCTCGAGCACGTACTCGCGGCCGCCCCAGCGGACCGGGACCCGGGACCGAAGGTCACGCGCGCCCTCGAGGAAGATCCGGATCACGGCGAGCCCGGCCGCCGTGAAGCCGAGCGCCGCCCAGGCGGGGAACCCGCTCAGGCGGTAGATGCCCGCGATGACCGCCGTGCGCCACGCGCACGCCGCCGCCGCCGCGACGATCGCCGCCGCCGCCAGGCGCCGCGCGCCGTCGTCGAGGGACCCGTCGCCGAAGGCGAGCGCGGCCGCCGCGAGCACGGCCGAGAGCGTGCGCAGCGCGGGCA
>JAIYBS010000324.1 GCA_027488415.1 Planctomycetaceae bacterium
GACCAGGCCGACCGCGCCGACGACGCCCTGAAGACGAACGCGCCTTGCCCGGTCGCCATCGACTCGACCGGCGAGTGGTGCGACGCGCTCGGCGTATGGAAGAAGCCGGTGAACATCGTGGTCGACAAGACCGGCTCGGTCCGGTTCGTCGGGCTCACCGAGGCCGGCCTGAAGGCGAAGCTCCCCGCGCTCCTCTCGGAGGAGGTCGACGAGAGCGTCGAGGGCCGCGAGAAGCCGAAGGCGATGGGTGCCGTGGACGAGAAGCCCGCGGAGACCGTGAAGTGGCCCGAGTTCCTCGCGCCGGTGCAGTCCGCCACCGACATGCGCGGCAAGAAGGTCCCCGACTTCAACGTCGAGAAGTGGCTCACGGCGCGCCCCGACCCGGGCAGCCGCCTCGTGGCCGTCGACTTCTGGGCGACCTGGTGCGGGCCGTGCGTGGCGTCGATCCCGCACGTGAACGAGCTCTCCGAGAAGTTCGGCCAGGACATCCTCTTCGTCGGCGTGAGCGACGAGAAGGAGCCGGCCTTCAACTCCGGCATGAAGAAGGCCAAGCTGAAGCCCGCGAGCTTCAAGTACTCGCTCGCCCTCGACTCTTCCGGCAAGTTCAAGTCGTTCTTCGGGATCAAGGGGATCCCGCACATGGCGATCTTCTCGCCGGACGGAATCGTCCGCTGGCAGGGCCACCCGGCCGCGCTGCAGGAGCAGGACCTTGAGAAGCTCGTCGCCGCGAACCGGGCGAACAGCCCCGCGGCGGCCGGCGGCGCCAAGGGCGGCCGCGGCTGGGCGGGCGCCGTGAAGTCGGGTCAGAAGTCGCGCTGAACGATCGCGAGCGCCGCGGCGTCGAGCGCGTCGCGCGCGGGACATGCCGGCACCAGCGCCAGTTCCTTGCGCGCGGCGTCGACCATCGCCATCGCGCGTGACCGCGCCTCGGCGAGGGCGCCCGCGGCGGTGAGCTCCGCCAGCAGCGCCGCACCGTCTCGGGCCCGGATGGCCGCGATCGTGCGCTCGCGCTGCGCGGGAGTGCCGCGCGCGAGGTGGATGATCACCGGCAGCGTGAGCTTGCCCTTCTCGAGGTCGCGGCCGAGGCTCTTGCCGACCACGTCCTCGCGGCCCGAGAGGTCGAGCAGGTCGTCCTGCACCTGGAACGCGATGCCGAGCCCCTCGCCGAACCTGCGGAGCGCGGCGACCGACTCCTCGGGCGCGCCCGAGAGCCGCGCGCCGAGCTCGCAGCAGGCGCCGATCAGCACCGCCGTCTTGCGCCGGACGATCTCGAAGTAGGTGCGCTCGTCGAGCGAGAGGTCCTCGCGGTGCGAGAGCTGCACCAGCTCGCCCTCGCACAGCGTGTTCGTGACCTCGCCGAGGCGCAGGTTCAGCGCCGGGTCGCCCGCCCTGCTGCACAGGTGGAACGCGTTCGAGATCAGGTAGTCGCCGAGCATCACCGCCACCTCGTTACCGCGGAGGTGGTTCACGGTGTGGCCCTTGCGGCGCACCGCGGCCTCGTCGAGCACGTCGTCGTGCACGAGCGTCGCCATGTGGATCATCTCGCAGGTGGCGGCGACGATCACGTGCCGCTCGCCGACCGGGCCGAACGCCTGGCCGCAGAGGAAGACCATCGTCGGCCGCAGCATCTTGCCGCGGTACCGCTCGACGTGGCGGCAGAGGGTGTTCACGGGCGGGAGGTCGCTCGCGAGCTGCCGCTCGAACGCGCGCCCCACCTCGGCAAGCAGCGGCGCCAGCTGCGCGATCCCAAGTCCTTCGGCATCGGTCGAGATCGGCACGCGGGAACTCCTTGCTGCGTTCGGGTGACGCTTCAGCGCTTGGTGCGGCGCCCGGCGCGCGACGGCGCGCCCGGCTTCTCGGCCACGATGTAGGCGATCCATCCCTCGCACGCCTCGCCGACGGCCTTGCGGCGGAACACGCCGTCGCCCTCGCCGTCGTCGGTGGTGCCCTCCCAGTAGACCGCGGGCTTCACGAAGCCGGCCTCGAGCAGCAGCTCCTGGATCTCGGGGAGCGTCCAGAGGCGCCAGTCGTAGGTGAAGGCCTTGCGCAGCTCGGTCCCGTCGGGGAAGCGGAAGTGGATGTGGTTCAGCACGTCGCCGTTGATCGGGTTGTATTTCTCGGTGTCCCAGAGGTAGGTGAACCCGTCGAGGTCGCGCTCCTCGGTCTGCACGAGGAAGCTGTCGGACCCGCCGTAGGAGTCGAGGAAGTACACGCCGCCCGGCTTGAGGTTCGCGAACGCGGCCTTGAAGTACTCGAGGAGCCCCGCGCGCGTCTTGAAGATGAAGTAGCTGAAGTTCAGCGCCGCGATCACGTCGGCGGGCTCGGCGCCGCGGTCGCGCACGTCGCCCTTGACCCAGTGCATGCGCGAGCGCTGCTCGGCGTTCAGCTTCGCGCCGTGGCGCGCCTTGCCCCACGCCATCGTCTTCGTGCAGAGGTCGATGCCCCACGAGACGTTCGACTTGCGGTGCTTCACCCACTCGCAGCTCGCGTAGCCGGTGCCGCAGAAGTCCTCGCGCAGCACGCTCGGCAGGCAGCCGCGGCGCTCGCGGAAGCAGCGATCGATGAAGGCGATCTCGGCGCGCGGCTCCTGCACCGACAGCTCGTACAGCTCGTGGCGGTCGCTGCCCTTCGCGGTGCGCCAGCCGCCGCGGGCGGGCTTCTTCGTGCGGGAGGGACGCTTCTTCGCGGCCTGGGAACGGTTCTTGGTGTTGGCCATCGGTGGGCGGGGAATGGTACCCCCGCCGACCTACCGCCGCGGCGCGCCGTCGTTGGTTCGGTACCACTGCGACGCCGACTGCGCGAGGCGGGCCGCGTCGACTCCGAAGTCCTCGGCGAGCGCCTGCTGCCACGGCTTGCCGCCCTTGACGGCCTTCACCCACGCGCCGAACTTCTGCGCGCGGTCCGCGATCATGAGGTCGACGAGCAGGTACCCGACCGAGTAGCCGATGGCGTTGTCGCCGGGCCAGGTGCCGTCGGTGCCGCTCAGCGCCATCACCTTCTGCGCGTCGCCGCCCTGCCGGAAGAAGGCGAGCCCCTGCGGCCGCCGCGAGGCATCGACGCGCGAGGCGGGGAAGCACTCGCGCGCGACCCACTCCGCGAATCCCTCGTTCGCCCAGTCCGGCAGGCGCATCGGCGTCGCGTAGCGGTGGATCACGCCGTGCAGCGTCTCGTGGATCAGGGTGCTCACGAACTCCGTCTCGTCGTTGCCGCGGTAGATCGAGATGAAGACCTGCGGGCCGCGCATGTGGCAGATGCCGCGCAGCGACGGCGGCGCCTTCGTCTTGAAGACCGCCGCCTCCACCACGCGGAAGGTGTCCTGCTTCTCGAAGCA
>JAIYBS010000047.1 GCA_027488415.1 Planctomycetaceae bacterium
CGACCGTCTTCGCCGCCGCCATTGTCCTGCTGCTCGCCGGCTGCTCGACCCCGGAGCCCATCGACGACAAGAAGGACCTGCGGGACCGGGTCATCCTCTCCCGCCAGCTCATGGAGACCGCGGACCACGCCGCCGCGGTGCTCGACGGGGTCGTGACCGAGCTCTACCTGGAGGGCGCAGACCCTCACAGCATTGCGATGAACGCGCGTGCGCGGCTGATGGTGACGGACGTGGTCCGTGCCATGGCGCTCTCGCCGGACCCCGCGGATGGGCTCGTCCGGATGTACGTGTGGGCGCAGCTCGCGGAGTGGGCCTGCGGCAACAGGCAGCGCATCAACCCCGACCTTATGGCGAGCGACTGCGCGAAGAGCTACGGCCGCATCCGTGCGAACATCGATTCGGTCGCGCGGCGCTACATGGACGAGAAGACCCGACAGTACCTCGATGCGCTGATCTCCCGGCACAAGGAGGCGAACCCGAACCTCGTCACGATCGGCCTCATGCGCATCGACGACATTGCGCAGCACGACGCGGCGACGGCAACGGTCCTCGAGGAGACCGCGGACTCGATGTTCGGCCCGGTGACCGACGCGGCACGCGAGCTCGAGCAGACCCGCCTCCTCGGCGAGCGCCTGATGTGGCTCGCCGCGCGCATGCCCGCGACGCTCTCGAACGCCGCCGAGGGAACGACGCTGTTCCTGCTCGAGACCAAGCGGGTGCGCGAGGGCGTAGCCATGATCGAGAACACATCCGCGAGCTTCGGCCGTGTCTCGGCGACGATGGACCGACTCGCTGCAGGCCACGAGCGGGTCTCCGAGAACCTCGGCAAGCTCGCGGAGGCGGTCGCTGCGATCGATCGGCGGGCGTCCTCGGCAGGCACCCTGGCGCTCGTCGGCGCCGCCGGATCGTTGGTCGCGCTGCTCGCCACCGTGGTCGTCGGCTTCCGCTGGGTCGCGAAGTCGATCGAGCGGCGCTCGGGTTCGGCGGAGCGTCGATGAGCTCGGTCGCCCGCGGCTCGGTCGGCGTGCTCGCGGCGTTCATCGCCCTCTGCGTCGCCGGCGGTGCGGCGAGCGGCCTCGCGTCGCCGCCCGGTGACTGGTACGCATCGCTCGCGAAGCCGTCGTGGACGCCGCCCGGGTGGCTGTTCGGCCCGGTGTGGACGGCGCTCTACGCGATGATCGGCATCGCCGGTTGGAGGCTGTGGCGTTCCCGCCGCGCGCCGGGCGCGCGCATCGCGCTGGGTGCGTGGTGCGTCCAGCTGGCGCTCAACTTCGCGTGGACACCGGTGTTCTTCGGCCTCCGCGCGCCGACCGCGGCGCTTGCGATCATCGCGGTGCTGCTCGCGTCGATCGTGGCGACGGTCGCGCTCGCGTGGCGGGTCGACCGACCGTCGAGCCTGCTGCTGCTCCCGTACACGGCCTGGGTCTGCTTCGCGACGGCGCTGAACGCGGCGATCGCGCGCATGAACTGACGCCGCCGCGGGCCTCGGGGTCGCCCCGGACCGCATGACCCCGGCGTTCCTGCGAAGCGAACGGCACCTTGAACCCGGGCGGTACAGTTGTCCGTCCCATGACAGACAACCGCGCCCGCTCATGCCCCTCGCGCCTCCGAGATCGCCTCGCCGCAGCGTCAGCGCTGCTGGCGCTCGCGGCTGTCACCGGCTGCTCGACCGCCCCCGGGTCGCCTTCCTCCGGGCAGGTCGCTCGGGACGCCGCCGGCACCCCGATGCCGCCCGTCGCGCGCCAGGATCCGTACGTCGTGAAGAGCCCGCACGGCGATCGCGTCGACGAGTACTACTGGCTCCGGGACGATCACCCCGAGCGCAAGCGCGACGACGTGATGGACTACCTGCGTGCGGAGCAGGCGTACACGGACGCCATGCTCGCGCGCCTGCGGCCCCTGCAGGACCGACTCGTTGCCGAGATCCGCGGCCGCATCAAGGAGGATGACTCCACCGCACCCCGCCACGACCGCGGCTGGTGGTACTGGTCCGCCTTCGAGCAGGGCGACGAGCACGCGCGGTGGATGCGGCGCCGCGGCGGCCCGGCCGCGCCCGACGCCGGCGCGCCCGCGGAGACGATGCTCGACGGCAACGCGCTCGCGAAGGGGCAGTCGTACTTCCGCATCTCCTCCGCGTCGGTGAGCCCCGACGGCTCGCTGGTCGCTTGGACGCAGGACACGGTGGGCAGGCGCGGGCATGCCCTGCGATTCAAGGACCTGCGCAGCGGCGTGATCCTCGAGGATCGCGTCGACGGGACGCTCGAGTCGGTGGTCTGGTCGAACGACGGCCGCTCCGTCTTCTACGTTCGCCAGGACCCCGTCCTGCTGCAGAGCGGACCGGTGTGCCGGCACGTGCTCGGGACGCCGGCCTCCGCCGACCGCGTCGTCTTCGAGGAGAAGGACCTCACGCGCTTCGTGAACATCGAAGCCACCTCCTCGCGCAAGTGGCTTGCCATCTCCTCCGAGGGCTACGACGACAACGCCCTCTGGACGCTGCCCCTCGACGGCGAGCCAGGCACGCCGCAGCCTGAGCTGCCGCTGCGGCCGGGAGTGCGCAACTACGCCGACCACCTCGCCGGACGCTGGGTGATCCGTACCAACGACGCCGCACGGAACTTCCGGCTCGTCAGCGCGCCCGAGGGCGCCGCGTCCGACCGCGCACGCTGGCAGGAGGTCCTGCCGCACCGCGCCGACGCGAGCATCGACGGATTCGCGCTCCTCGACGCCGGCATCGCCGTGGCCGAGCGCGTGGAGGCGAACGCGCGCGTGCGGATCGTGCCGTGGACGGGCGGGCAGGGCACGCTCATCCCCGTTCCGGAGTCCGCGTGCACCATGGGCCTCGAGTCGAACCCGGACCCCGCGAATCCCGAGGTCCGCGTGTCCTTCTCGAGCATGGTGACGCCGCGCACCGTGATCGACGTCGACCTCCGCACGGGCGCGCAGTCGGTGCGCAAGGTGCAGCCCGTCGTCGGCTACGACGCCGCGAGGTACGCCTCCGAGCGCGTGTGGGCGCAGAGCCGCGACGGCAAGCGGATCCCCGTCTCGATCGCCTGGCGGCGCGATGCGTGGGCGCGCGACGGCAGGCACCCGATGCTGATCGAGGCGTACGGCTCGTACGGCAACCCCTCGGACGCGCAGTTCGACTCCGCGGCCGTGTCGCTGATGGACCGCGGCTTCGCGCTGGCCACCGCGCACGTGCGCGGCGGCGCGGACCTCGGCCAGGACTGGTACGAGGACGGACGGCTCCTCCGGAAGCGAAACACCTTCAGCGACTTCGTCGACGTCACCGAGTTCCTGCAGCGCGAGGGCTGGGCCGACCAAAAGCGCACCTTCGCCTCGGGCGGTTCCGCGGGCGGCCTGCTGATGGGCGCCGTCGCGAACATGGCGGGGGAGCGCTACCGAGGCATCGGGCTGCACGTTCCCTTCGTCGACGCGCTCACCACCATGCTCGACGCGAGCATCCCGCTCACGACGAACGAGTGGACGCAGTGGGGCAACCCGGTCGAGTCGAAGGCCGCCTACGACTACATCCTCTCGTACTCGCCCTACGACAACCTGCAGGCGAAGGCGTACCCGGCGATGCTGGTGACGACGGGTCTCTGGGACTCGCAGGTCATGTACTTCGAGCCGGCCAAGTACGTCGCGCGCCTGCGGCGCCTGCGCACCGACCGCGAGCCGTTCCTGCTCCACGTCAACATGGAGGCAGGCCACGGCGGCAAGAGCGGCCGCTTCGAGCGGCTGCGCCAGGTGGCGATGGAGCAGGCGTTCTTCCTCCACCTCGCCGGAGCGACGGCCGCAGGGCGCTGACGAGGCGCGCATCGCGAACGATCCCGGAGACCGCGGCCGGAG
>JAIYBS010000092.1 GCA_027488415.1 Planctomycetaceae bacterium
CGGCTCAGACTCGCTGCTCACGAGCGCGGCATTCCTGAAGCTGGCAGAGCAGCGGTTCCAGGGCATGGACGGCGTGGCGCAGCACCGCGGCCGGGAGCTCCGCCCCGCGCGGGGCATCAACGAGCGTCAGCACCTCTCTATCCACGCCGATATCATCCCACAGATCCCGCCGGTCTTCCCGCGCGGGCGCAGACGTTGCCAGGAGGGCACATGCACACCATGAACGCGAAGCACGGAAGCACCGCCGCCACCTTCATCCTGTCCGCCTCGATCGCCGCCGCGATGCTCGCCGGGGGCTGCAGCTCGCCCGGCAGCGCCGAGGCGCGCGCCAACGAGGCCGACGAGCGCCTCCGCTACGGCAAGTACGACGAGGCGGTCGCGCAGGTCGAGCCGATCGTCCAGAAGAACCCGGGCGACTGGCGCGCGCAGTACGCGTACGGCCGCGCCCTCATGGGCCAGGGCAAGCTCGAGGACGCGCGCCGCGCGCTCGACCGCGCGTACCGCCTGCAGCCGGCGAACGAGGACGTGTGCATCTCGCTCTCGGAGTGCATGGCGAAGCAGAAGGATGTGAAGGACGCCTACCAGCTGCTGCGCGCGTTCGGACGCGACTTCCGCTCGTGGCGCGCGTACCTCGCGCTCAGCCGCGTCGCGGAGGACTCGGGCGATCCCGACACCGCCGCCACCGCCGCCGTCGATGCCATCAAGGTGAACGAGCCGCTCCCCGGCCAGCGCCCGTCGATCGAGCCGTACGTCCGCGCTGCCGACCTCGCCTTCCGCTTCGGCCGCGAGTCCGACGGCGTCCGCCGCCTGCGCCAGGCCTACGGGATCGCGCCGAACGACCCGCGCCTGAACGAGGCGCTCGCCGCGCACAACGTCGAGCGCAACAAGAACACGGCCGTCGAGCTCGGGCCTTGAGCCCCCGGCGCGCCGCATGACGCCCGACCGCGCCAATCCCCGCGAACGCTGGCTCAGCTGGCTCGGCACGCTCGGCGACCTCGCTCGCCTGCGGACGCTGCGCCTCCTCGAGCGCGAGGAGCTCGGCGTCGGCGAGCTCGCGCGTGCGCTCCAGCTTCCGCAGTCGACGGTGAGCCGCCACCTGAAGCCGCTCTTCGACCAGGGCTGGGTGACCAAGCGCTCCGAGGGCACGCAGAGCCTCTACCGACTCGCCGCCGACGCGCTCGCGCCCGATATGCGCGACCTGTGGCGCATGAGCCGCGAGCATCTCGGGGCCGCGCCGGCCTTCGAGGAGGACGACGCGCGGCTCGCCGAGGTCCTCGCCGCGCGCCGCGTCGACAGCCGCACGTTCTTCGGCCGCATCGGCGGCGACTGGGACGAGCTTCGCCGCGAGCTCTTCGGCGACGCGTTCGCGGTCGACGCGCTGCTCGGCCTGCTGCCGCCCGACGCGGTCGCCGTCGACCTCGGCTGCGGCACCGGCGAGGCCGCGGAGCACCTCGCGCCGGTCGTCGCCAAGGTGATCGCCGTCGACCGCGAGCCCGCGATGCTCGCCGCCGCGCGCAAGCGCCTCAAGCGGTTCGCGAACGTCGACTTCCGAGAGGGCGACCTGCTGAGGCCGCCGCTCGCGAAGGGCGAGGCGAGCCTCGGCGTCGTGATGCTCGTGTTCCACCACGTGGACGATCCCGCGGCGGTGCTGCGCGCGCTCGCGCCGGGCTTCCGTGCCGGCGGATCGCTGCTCGTCGTCGACATGGCGCGGCACGACCGCGCCGGCTACCAGCAGACCATGGGGCACCGTCACCTCGGGTTCTCCGAGGAGGACCTGCGGCGATTCGCCGACGGGTCCGGGTTCGCGCTGCAGCGCCATGTCCGGCTCCGGCCCGACACGAGCGGCAAGGGCCCCGGCCTCTTCGCGGCGCTCTACCGCCGCGGCGGGTGACTCACTTCTTCGGCGCGTTGTCCGGCATGCCCGGGTTGTCGACGACGTCGGCGCTGTTGGCGCTGACGCTGCCATCGTCCGGCGGGGCCTCGTAGCGGTCCGCCGGGTTCGACGCGCAGGCGCCGAGCATCCAGGCGGCGGCGAACATGGCCAGTCCGGTGCGAGCGGGCTTCATGCAGGCAGGATTGCATGCCCGCCGGTCTCTCAGGCGGGTATGCCCCGAGTCTGGGTGGATTTTTCTTGGTCTCACCGATCCGGACAGGGCTGTGTGCGGCTATAGTCATGCTTCCATCCGGATTAACGGATGAAAGGACCCACATGACCGCCACCGCGACCACGACCACCACCGCCACGAAGACCAACCCGTTCCTCTCGAACTCCCGGCTCAGCACCACGGAATTCCTCCCGTTCATGGTGAAGGACCTTTCGCCCGAGACCGTGCGCTTCGGTCGCAAGGAGATCGAGCTCGCCGAGATCGAGATGCCCGGCCTCATGGCGCTGCGCGCCGAGTACAAGGGCAAGAACCCGCTGAAGGGCGCCCGCATCATCGGCAGCCTGCACATGACCATCCAGACCGCGGTCCTCATCGAGACCCTGGTCGACCTCGGCGCCGAGGTCCGCTGGTGCAGCTGCAACATCTTCAGCACGCAGGACCACGCCGCCGCGGCCGTCGCCGTCGGCCCGACCGGCACCCCCGAGAACCCGAAGGGCATCCCGGTCTTCGCGTGGAAGGGCGAGACGCTCGACGAGTACTGGTGGTGAACCTGGCAGGCCCTCCACTTCGCGGACGGCAAGGGCCCGAACATGATCCTCGATGACGGCGGCGACGCGACGCTCCTCATCCACAAGGGCCTCGCGTTCGAGAAGCA
>JAIYBS010000251.1 GCA_027488415.1 Planctomycetaceae bacterium
GGGTCGGCCGCGGGGGCCGGGGTCGGCGGCGACTGCGGAGCCCGGCGTGCCTCGATGCGCTTGGGCCCCTTCGCCGGCGTCGCTGCTGCCGGCTTCGCGGGCTGCTCGACCTTCGCCTTGGTGTCCGGATCGGGGGTCTGTGCCGGGGTGGAATCGCACCCTGGGGCCGCCCAAAGGCAGGCAACGGCCAGAAATCCCAACCCGAAGCAGCAGATGGACTTATGGGTCATGGTCGGCACGGGCTACGATGACTTCCGTCTCAAGGAATCGAGCGAGGATTGACGATACCACGCTTTGCCTCGGCGACGTTCGCCGATCGCTCGCCGCTCGAAGGATCGAACGCGGCACGCAAACGGAACGCACGCGGAACGGACTGCCGCCTGCACCGGTTGGAGAGCGCCATGAACGACATCGGACAGGTCAGCCTCACCCACGGACTCGGTGCCACCAACGCCGCTGGCCGCATCAACGAGGCCACCGCCGCGTACCGCGCGTCCGCCCAGTCCGAGGTTGCGCCGAGCGCGCCGCGCTGGGCCGAGGGCCGCGACCGCGTCGAGCTTTCGGAACACGCCCGCCACCTCGATGCCATCCGCGCGATGCCCGACGTCCGCATGGCGAAGGTCGAGGCCATCAAGGCCGCGATCGCCAACGGCACCTACGAGTCGCCCGAGAAGCTGCAGTCGGCGATCGAAGGGCTGCTCCGAGACGTCGGCAGCTGAGTTTGCCGGGATTTCCCGTTGATTCCCGCCCACGACGCCCGTGCGCCGTGTGAAATGCGGGAATGACGACCCGCGATCGCGTCTCACTCCACGTGTCCCTCTTCCGCGCCCTGTCGATCCTCGGATCGGCAGGCGCGTTGTTCATGGCGACGCTCGCGGTGGCGCAGGAACCGCCGCCGGTTGGCATGCGGCCGGTCGACGTTCGGCGCGACGCGATCGTGAACGTCACGCTCGTGCCGACGCCGGGCGAACGGCTCGCGGACGCGGTCGTCGTGATGAAGGACGGCTGGATCGAGCGCGTCGGCGCGCGCGGGTCGTTCGAGATTCCCGCGGGCACGACCGTGCACGACGGCGCGGGCGCGACCGTGTACGCCGGATTCATCGATGCCTGCGTGCGACTCGACAGCGCCGCTGCGGCGCGCGCGGCCGGCGCGGAGGCGGGGTCGCACTGGAACCTGAAGGTCACGCCGCAGGTGCGGGCGGCGGACCTGGCGCCGATCGCGACCGATGCGCGGAAATCGCTGCGATCACAGGGATTCGCGATGGCGGCGGTGCACCCGGACTCCGGGATCTTCCGTGGTTCCTCGCAGGTCGTGCTACTCGGCGACGATCCGCGCGCTGCGCGCACCGTGCGGGCGGACGCGGGGACGAGCATCGCCTTCGAGACCACCGCCGGGCGCGGCGGGGACGACGATCCGGAGGCATGGAATCGCGCCACGTATCCCGGCGCGCTCATCGGGTCGATCGCGCTCGTGCGCCAGACCCTCGCCGACGCGAACTGGCACGCTGCCTGCGCCGAGGCGTGGTCGAGAAACCCGTCCGGCAACGAGCCGCCGCAGCTCGCGAACGCGCTCGACGCGCTGGTGCCCGCGGTGAAGGGCACGCGGCGCGCGTGGTTCGATGCGTCCGACGATCGCAACCTGATGCGGGCCGACTCGATCGCGAGGGAGTTCTCGCTCGACGCCGGGTTCATCGGCAGCGGCCGCGAGTACCGCGCGCTGGCGCAGGTGAAGGCGACGGGCCGACCGGTGGTCGTTCCCTTCGATTTCCCCCGCGCACCCGATGCCACGACGCCGCGCGCGATCGAGGCGGTGCCGCTGCGCGAGCTCGCGCACTGGGCGCTCGCGCCGACCAACCTCGCGGAGCTGCTGCGTGCCGGCGTTCCCGCCGCCGCGAGCACGGTGAGGCTGAAGGACGCGGGCTCGTTCGCCAAGGCCGCGCGCCGCGCGATGGACGCCGGCACGACCGAGGACGAGATGCTCGCCGCGCTCACGGTCCATCCGGCGCGGATGCTCGGCGTGCAGGAGATCGCCGGTGAGGTGAAGGCCGGCCGCATGGCGAACCTCGTGGTGTGCGACGGCCCGCTCTTCGGCGAGGAATCGAAGGTGCGCGAGACCTGGATCGCAGGCCTGCGGCACGAGGTCGAGCCGCGGAGCCGCTTCCCGATGAAGGGCACCTACGCGCTCCGCCTGCTCGAGGGCTCGACCACGGAGCCGGGCAAGGTCGCGACCTCGGTCGTGATCGACGCCGACGAGCGGACGATCGCCTTCCTCATGGCGCCGCCGCGGAAGCCGGAAGAGGCGCCGGACCCGAACTTCAAGCCGGAGCCGGTGCCGCCCGCCGCTGCGGACGCCGCGAAGTCGCCGAAGGCGAAGCCCGAGGAGCTGCGCGCCGAGGGCGTGAATTTCGAGGATTCCCGCGCCGGCTTCACGGTGGCGGGCTCGGTGGCCGGCGTCGAGGCGCCGCTTCGCGGCATGGTCGTCGCGACCAAGGACGGCGCGGAGGTCACGGTCACCAAGCCGGACGGCGGGCGCCAGGTGTGGGCGATCACCCCGGCCGACCGCACCGGTGATGCGCCGCGCGCGGACCGGCGCCAGGCCCGCGCCGAGGAAGCGGTTCCGGAGGCGGGTGCGAAGGAAGGCGATGCCGCGAAGAACGGCGACCAGAAGAAGGCTCCCCGCAAGGTCGA